>JAJTEY010000058.1 GCA_021299855.1 Bacteroidota bacterium
GGCAACATCGGATTCAGTGTTCACGACACCAATGAACTCCGGGAATTGCAACCCAAAATTGAGCAAGCTGCCAAAGATGCTGTGGTATACAACAACATCATGGATTTTCCGGAACCGGTTTTTCCGATAAATGCAACCGACTTGCCGGGTTCAACCTTAAAGCTTAATCCTTGAATGGCTTTAATGCCGCTGTCGGGATAGGTGAAATGAACTTCACGAAACTCGATGCTGCCTTTGAAGTTCAATGGAGTGGTAGTTGGATTTTTAATTGCCGGTTCGGTTTGTAAAAATTCATTGATGCGTTCCTGAGATGCGGCAGCTCGCTGAATCAACGATGTCACCCATCCTAATGATGCGATGGGCCAGGTAAGACGAATGACAAATAGTACGAAAGCAGTAATTGTTCCCACACTGACTTTTCCGCTAATGGCTTCGTTACCGCCGATGTAAATAGTTAGAATGATGCTCAAACCTATCAGCAACATCATGAACGGTTGAAACAATGAGTCAGTTTTGGATAATTCCAACGTGCGCTTACGATACTCTTCCGCCTTTTTTTCAAACTGCGACTGTACACTTTGTTCACGGGCAAAAGCTTTGATGACGCGCATACCGGAAACAGCTTCTTGGACATGTGTGGAAAGTGCCGCTTGTTGTTGCTGAACACGCAAACTTTTTTTGTTAATGATATTACTCACGAAATAAATCGCGATCGTTAGGACCGGCAATGGCGCTAAAACCCACAATGCCATTCGCGCATCGGATTTAAACATGAAACTGATGGTCATGATGAGCGTAACCATAGTACTGATGGTGTACATCACAGCAGGTCCCACGTACATGCGCACACGTCCGACATCTTCACTGATGCGGTTCATCAAATCGCCGGTATTGTTACGTTTATAAAACGATTGGTCGAGTCGCTGATAATGATCGAAGATGTCATTTTTCATGTCGTATTCAATTAAACGCGACATGACAATTATAGTCTGGCGATTCAGAAATAAGAAGAATCCGAAAATGAGTGTGTGAATAATGATTTCAAGTCCAAAGAGCAGTAGAATATGAACTGTGGTATCAGAATCAATGTGATGTTCACGTGCCCATGCCGCGAAATCCAGGCCCTGTCCGACCATATCAACCGGGCGTAAGCTGAACCAAGTGGATATAAGTATGAAAATAATTCCACCGAAGAAGCGTCCGCCATAACGGATAAAGTATTTATTAAGAGGGAGTAGAGCTTTCACGAATTATTTTCCTTCACACTTTACTAGAAAAAAACAGGTACTTTTGTACGCGTTACCAATGTGTGTAACGACAGACAAAATTAGGTAATTCCCTCATGATTGGGATTAATTAATGATTATGCAAACGAAAACAGAACAAACAGCAGCAGTTGCAAACGGTCCAATCGGACAGATGGGAGTTTTTGATCATGAGCAGGTGGTGTTTTGCAATGATAACGCAACAGGTTTGAAAGCAATTATCGCTATCCATAATACCGTTTTAGGACCTGCATTGGGCGGTACGCGTATGTGGGCATATACACACGAAAGTGAAGCATTAACAGATGTACTTCGTCTTTCACGAGGGATGACCTATAAGAATGCTGTTGCCGGATTGAATTTAGGTGGCGGTAAAGCGGTGATTATTGGTGATGCACGCACTCAGAAATCGGAAGCCTTGATGCGTCGTTTCGGGAAATTCGTTAACAGCTTGAGCGGAAAATATATTACTGCCGAAGATGTTGGCATTAACGCGAAAGACATGGAATATGTGCATATGGAAACAAAACATGTGACGGGTATTCCTCCGGCATTAGGCGGTAGCGGAGATCCGTCTCCTGTAACTGCATATGGTGTATATGTGGCGATGAAAGCTGCAGCAAAAGAACGTTGGGGCAGCGATAGCCTGAGCGGAAAGAAAATCAGTGTGCAAGGCGTTGGGCATGTTGGATCATATCTTGTTAATCATCTGGTGAAAGAAGGAGCGAAGGTGCTGATTGCCGATATTTATGAGGATCGATTAGCGGAAGTGAAGAAAAACAATCCGGCTGTTGAAATCGTTGATGGTAACACCATTTACGATCAGGATGTAGATATTTACGCTCCATGTGCTTTAGGTGCAACTGTGAATGACGATACATTGAATCGTTTGAAGTGCAGCATTATTTGCGGTGCAGCGAACAATCAGCTTGCAGATGAAGTGAAACACGGGCAGTTGGTAATGCAAAAAGGCATTTTATATGCTCCGGATTTTGTTGTGAATTCCGGTGGTGTGATCAACGTGTATTCTGAGGTTGCCGGATTCGGTCGTGAGTATGCGTTAAGTCAGGCTGAAAATATATTCAATACAACAGCCAACATTTTCGCTATGTCTAAGCAGGAAAATATTCCTACTTATTTAGCGGCCAACAAAACTGCTGAAGCCCGAATTGAAGCGATGGCGAGCATTCGTACAAAGCGATAATAATTATTTCAACTAGTATCAGAATTTAAATTGAATACACTTATAACGTTCTTTATTTCCCGCACATGTTAAACAGGAGATACCTCCGAATTAAGGCGATGCAGGCCTTGTATAGTTTTTTTCAAGCCGAATCATCCGATATGCCTGCGGGCGAGCGCGAGATGATGCGGAGTATTGACAGAGCTTACGAACTGTATTTGTTGTCGTTGCTTTTTATTACCGAATTGAAGCGCGCAGCACAAATGAGAGTTGATTTAGGGAAAGAGAAAATGTTGCCTACTCAGGAGGATTTGAATCCGAACCTGAAGTTTGTGAATAACCGCGTACTAGCTCAATTAGAGGCTCATCCACGATTGCATATCGAAGCGCAGCAGCGTAAGTTGGGCTGGCAGCGCGATGAAGATCAGGAGTTGATCCGTAAAGTTTGGGATAATATCCGCAATTGGGAAGGCTACAAGGAATACATGAACGCAGAAGAAGAAAATTATCAACGCGATCAGGATTTCATACTTGAAATCTTCAAAAAGCAGATTGCGGATGAAGAAGCTTTCGAATATTTTCTGGAAGAACGTAACATGCATTGGCCGGGCGATATGAACTTGGCTGTAGCTCCTGCCATTATCAGAACATTGGAAAGCAGCAAGGAAGATGTTTCCCCGGAATTGGCTCCGCTGTTCCGCGATCCGGAAGACGACAAACGTTTTGTGGTGGATTTGTTCCGTCGCACCATTATTGAAAATGATCGTTTCTCGAAACTCATTGCGGATAAAACCAAGAATTGGGATGTGGACCGTATTGCACTCATGGATGTTATCCTGATGAAAATGGCACTGACGGAGTTGGTCAATTTCACCAGCATTCCGGTTAAAGTTTCACTTAACGAATACATCGAAATATCCAAAACATACAGCACTCCGAAGTCTAGACAGTTCATTAATGGCATTTTGGATAAGTTGGTGCTGGATATGAAATCGGATGGATCGATTCGTAAAACAGGACGCGGACTTTTGGAGTAATTGGTACCTGAAATTCCACTAATTTTGCTCTGAATTTGCAGTTAATAACACGTAATACGATAAAACAGTAGCTATGAAAAGTAATGTGATTCTAATGTTTGCGCTGGCTGCATCATTGGTTGCCTGCGCTCCGAAAAAGGACAAGGAAGTAACCTCTGATTTGGTGGACATTACCGCATCGGGAGGAGGAACAGCGCCCGCAGGAAAAGCGCCTGCTATGAAGTTTGATCGTGATAAACACGATTTTGGAAAAATCACTCAAGGTGACCGTGTAACTACACAATTTAAGTTTAAGAATATAGGTGGTTCGGATTTGATCATTTCTGATGCCCGCGGTTCTTGCGGTTGCACAGTGCCTGATTATCCGAAGAAACCTATTGCTCCGGGAGAAGAAGGTGTGATCAATGTAGAGTTTAACAGCGAAGGAAAGCGCGATAAACAGGAGAAGACCGTGACTTTGACAACCAACTGTGAGCCGAATACTGTGGTGTTAACTATCGCTGCAGAAATTCTGGTTCCTGAAGGTCGTGAAAGCAAGGAAGGCGAGCATTTTCCGGGTGATGGGCACAATCACTAAACCGTAATTTGTAACATTTTAATTTTTAATATCTATCCATCAATGAATTCAACAATTCTACTTCAGGCGGCTCAGGGCGGCGGTCCGGTTAGTCCGGCAGTAATGCAGTTTATTTTTATCGGTCTTATTATTGTCGTGTTTTACTTCTTCATGATGCGTCCGCAGATGAAGAAACAAAAGGAGCAGGCGAAATTTCTTGAAGAAATTAAGAAAGGAGATCGTGTTGTTACAATTGGCGGTATCATCGGCAAAGTGCTTGAAGTACGTTCGAAGTCCTATGTTATTGAAACAGAAGGCGGCACTCGTATCCAGATTTTGAAAAGCGCCATCTCTCACGAATTCTCCAGAACGTTTAAGGACGAGACTGAAGAGAAGAAAGATTAATTGTATTAGCATTGGCGAATACAAGTGATACTAAGAAACGCGACGGATTGAAGAAAGGCGAATTCTTTCTCAACCGTCGCGTTTCTACTTTTTTTGCCTGCCTTATTATTGCGGGAACAGCTTGGTTATTGCATCAGTTGTCGAAGCAATATAATACGGTTGTAAAGGTTCCTGCGATCTACGAGAATCTTCCCGAAGATCGAGTAGTACTTTCTGAATTACCGGACACGCTGGAAACAGAAGTGCGCGGCAGTGGATTTACCATTTTAACATACAAATGGTTGAATGTATTAGGTTCTTTGAAAATAGACGCATCCAAGGCAAAGTCATTAGGAAAAGGCGATTATGCCATTACTGCTAATGCAATTCCTACAAGAATTTCAGGCACGATTGGTAACGGATTAAAAGTACTCCGTGTGTTTCCGGATCCTATAATTATCAGTTACGAGGGGCGCTCTGAAAAAAAGGTGTCTGTTACTTCGCGAATTTCAGTGGTTATGAGCAACTTGTATCGGTTATCGGACTCCATTGTACTGAATCCCGAATATGTTGTGATCAGTGGCCCGCAAAATATTTTGGATACAATTAACACCGTTTTTACAGAAGTAAAAACATTCACAGGACTCGAAAAATTAACCACACAAGATGTGAAAATTGTTCAACCTCTTGGCGGACTTGTGAGCGTAAAACCCAATATCATTAAAGCTACTATTCCGGTAGGACGTTTTACGGAAGGATTTGTTATGGTTCCGGTTACAGCGATTAATATGCCCGCGAATGCGGTGTTGCGAACTTATCCTGATCGGATTAAAATTGTGTTTGAAGTTCCTGTTGAAGAGTATGCTTCAATAAAGGAAGATATGTTTCGTGTCATTGTAGATTACAACAAGGCCAACATCAAAACATCTACAGTTCCCGTAGAAATTATTCGAAAGCCGCTAAACGTACGAAATATTCGTCCGGAAAATTCTCAGGTGGAATTTATTATCAGAAAGTAAGTATTGGTTAGCAAGCCGTGCAGTCATATCCCTTCTATGATATTGGGATGAAAGCTTAGTCCGATTGCCGGTTGTTGTACTTTTTTCGGTCTAAATCTCTATACGTTATACCCATCTTGGAAGTGCCTATCATGAGGTGAAGCGATAAGTCGTGTCGGGAAAGTGTGAACAAATTGGAATTGTATACAGGAATATCGTATGCATAGCCCAGTAGTAATCCAATTCCAAATTGTTTAACATGACCGGTCCACAAGTTGATTTGCATTCCCGGCTTTAGCAACCATGCAACTTCTTTGTTTTTGTAAAGCATTCCGGGACCAAGAAGGAAGCCTAATGTTCTACTTCTGATATATTTGATCTTACCGCCTAATTCAAATCCTTTGCGGTAACTCACCGAGGTGTAAAAATTGTCAGGTCCCATCATTTCAACACGTGAGGAAATGCTGTGAAAATTGTATTTCAGGTGTTTTCCGTAATCCAATTGAAACGAAGGATAGCCCAAGGCAATTCCTCTGTAGCTCATTCCTGCACCTGCTGCCACAGAATATTTAAGGATGTATGTGCCGTAAGTTGGTTGAATGGTTGCTAACTCCTCTAACGTAAAACCGCTTTGCGCAACCCATTCGTTGAGTTCTTTTAATTGCATTGCTGCCAAATACTCGTATTGGAATAAACAATTGATTTTTTCGGGCAGCTCACTTCCGACAGTTTGTTGAATCAAATAGCCTACCGCACAGTACGAACCGTATTCATCGATAAAACAAGGTTTACGCTCATTGTAAGCGCTGTTTACAGGGAATACACCACGTTTGATATACTTATTCAAATGACCCAGTAAAGTCAATCGTTTTGCACGAACTGCCGCGTCCTTGAGGTGCAGTGTTCTTTGCAACAGCATCAAATGCGTGTATTTTAAATGTGCGGTAATCTTTTCAGTTTCCCTGATCTCGTCGGCAGGAGTATCGCCGTAATAGAACTCAATACCGGCGTTTCCAATAACCTTATTAATTACTACCGGCTCCTGAACCCGACAAGAAAACAGTACAATACTGCCAATAAGAAAAGCGATGAATGGATGAAGCATCTGCCAATAGGTGATTGTAATTTTTGTGATTGTAAAGTTACCGATAAGACGCAAGTTGTTGGAAATTTCCACACAGCATAACAGCTTAAACTATTGAAACCCTGTACTGAATGTATTAATGCACTAATAATGTAGTGGTAAACTGATATTTCTCATATCATCATGCGGAATTTCTTGCTGAGAAATTCAGCCATTTCCCGTAATTTTGCGTTCACTTAACAGCATTTACATGAAATACTTAGCAGCCGCATTAGCAATCACTCTGGGAGCAGCATCTTGTTCCAATGAAACCGGAAAAACAGGAAATACCGACTCATTGCAAGCCAAAGCCATGCAATATTTTGGAGACTCTATTTCCGAAGATGGTGCAGTTCAAGCTGATCAGGTTATGACATTATTGGCAGGTAAAGATTCTGTGGCGTGCAAGTTGATTGCACCGATTGAAGAAGTTTGTCAGAAGAAAGGTTGTTGGATGGAATTGGATGCAGGAGCTGAACATTCTATTCGTGTGAAGTTTTTAGACTACGCGTTCTTTGTTCCTAAAGATGCTTCCGGAAGCACTGCAATTGTTGATGGTTATGCTTACATGGATACTATTTCTGTTGCTGAGTTAAAGCACTTAGCAGAAGATGCCGGAGATCCGAAAGAAGAGATTGATAAAATTACGAAGCCTGAAGTGGAGCTGACTTTCGAAGCGCGCGGCGTTATCATTAAAAAGAAGTAATGAAGTACACAATAATTACTTCCGTTTTTGTCTTTTCTGCATTTCTGCTTGCATGTGTTGATGAGCGTGAAAAGGCTTCTTCTAATGACAGCGCTAAATGTGCTCCTGATGAAGTAAATCCAAATGGAACTGCAGAACTCGCCGTTATTATGCGTGGTTTGGCAGATCATTCGGAAGCGATGAAAACTGCAATTCAGAAAGGTGAAGCCTTACCACTGCAGCCTGAAATTTTAGAACGATTAAAAACAGCAGATCGCACAGACAAAAACATTGACGTGCAGGTTTACAATTCTCATGCTGATGCATACCTCGCGCAAATGAGTCAGTTGTACGGAGCAGCACAGGAAGAACGTCCGAAGTATTTTAATGCAACAATTGATGCTTGCATTTCCTGCCACGAAAACTTTTGTCACGGACCGATAAAACGAATTCGTAAATTGTATTTGTCGGTCAATTAATGATCGCCAATTAATATGTCTTTTACACGACGGTTTTTCGTCCGATTGATAGTGGTTTTTGTCGTGCTGGGCGCATGGACGTTTTGGTGGATCATGTTCGCTAAAAGTCCTGTTATTGTACCAATTCATCAAGCTGTTGTTGTTCCCGAAAAACCGGATATCACGTTAATTAATGCTACGTTTTTAGGCAACGCTAACCGCAATTATTATGGCAATTTTTGTGTGGATACATTAATGCCTATATGGAAATTGTGGTTAGGTAAGGGCAAAACAATAGTTTCTGAAAAGGAAGGTGTTGAAATATGGATGGGTGCCGGATGGACCGGGCAAACATTAATGACAGAAGAATTTGGTAAAACGTATTTATATCTCGGTTGTTTTGATCATCATTTGAAAAAGATTTCCGCTGAAAATGGTGAGGTTATTTGGCAATATCGATTTGATGATATTCTGAAAGGCACTGGAACTCTTGTACTTCGCGAATCCAACCATTCTGCTTCGCTTAGTATTTTGCAGGGAAGTAGAAAAGGTTCAAGAGCGGATGGACAAACTTTTTCATTCCGCCATATTAATGCTTTTGACGGGCAGGAGATGTGGCGCATGTCGGTACCGAGAACGTTGAGTTATAGTCGCGATGTGGACGCATCTGCTGTTGTATGGAATGATACCGGATTAATACCTCTGGAGAATGGTCATCTGATGAGATTCTCCGTTCTTCATACAATAGCAGATTCGTTTCATTACCCGGTTGCAAAGCAAGTTGCGCAATTGTATTCAGGAAAGGATCGCGCTTTGCATGGTGGAAATCTGGTTGCCGAGGCATCGCCTGTTCAATTGGGTACACGTTATTATATCGCGTCAGGATCGGGACACGTGTATGGTTACGACGCCAAACAAGATACCATCGTTTGGGATTTTTATATTGGTTCTGATATCGACGGAACT
Source organism: Bacteroidota bacterium (assembly GCA_021299855.1). GTDB lineage: Bacteria > Bacteroidota > Bacteroidia > Palsa-965 > Palsa-965. The sequence goes on from JAJTEY010000058.1 coordinate 8,656, forward strand.
CCCGTTGCAACTGCAGATAGCTGCTTGTTAATCGCGATTGAAAAACAGTATATCGTTGGACACGGAGGCGTTTTAAAAATTGATCCAAGACGAAATCCGGACAGCTGTATTGTTTGGTTTTATCCAACGGGAGATCTTGAATTTTCATCGTGGAAAGGTGGTGTTATCGGAAGTGTAGCGGTGAATGATTTGTATAGAACATCATCAACACCTCCGCTTGCTGCATTTACCGGAATTGACGGAAGATTAACGGTATTGTCGTATCAGGAATTTGCTGATAGCATGACAACGTTGTATGATGGAAAGACAAAAGTGCCTTGTCCAAAACGCACGTGGAGTTATGAAATAGGACCATCGATTAGTACGCCGTTGTTTTTGGAAAACGGACAATTGGTTGCTGCAGGATATAACGGAGTGTATACATTTCGGTCAACAGTGGACCACAAATTTCAACTAACATCATTCAATGCAGGTATTTTCGAAGCAACACCATTTGCCTGGAACGGTAAGCTGTATCTTGCTTCTCGTGACGGTTATTTGTATTGCTATGGTGCTGGGCCGAAATTAAACGATGTCATTGTACT
>JAJTEY010000059.1 GCA_021299855.1 Bacteroidota bacterium
AAGAGTAAGGTTAGGATCAGATGTGGCGCTTTGCACTATGACCGCAGGAGATGAACTAGGACTTAATGCAGAGCAACTGCCCTGTGCTTTTGCTGTTAAGCTATAGCCGGGAAGAACGGACACATTAAGGGTCCATGATCCGGACGAATTTACTGTAGTGGTTCCGAGTAGCGTTGCACCATTAAACACCTGAATTATTGCGCCGGCACCGGCACTGCTTGTGCCTGTAACCGAAGAAATGCTGGAGGAAGTGCAATAAGATCCCGTTATAGTTGGTGCAGGAGAAGTAATGCCAACGACTGCGCCACTTGACATCGCAGAAACGCAATGTAAATTCGACGTCATGGCACACGCCGTTACAACGTCGCACTGAGAACGATTAATTCCGGTGACGCTGAATGTCCCGGCGGACGAGATAGGCGCCCAAGCCCGAAACGCGTTATTGACATAAATAAATATGACCCCGTTTGCCGGGCCGGTTCCTGTAATTGCACCCGATAATGGGACAGGAGAATTTACGGTAGGTGTTGCGGAAACCGGATTACCCGTGCCATAACAGCCAAATATTAGGGACGTTAAACAACCCGCGGGAGACTCGAACTGCATCCAATAGCCTCCATTGCCTATACAAGTATTAGCACCGCTGATACAGTTATTTGCACTACCGTTGCACTTCCACCAATAATCTCCGTTGTTACTAACGTCCCAGGTAGTAACACTCGGTGTAATTCCCGGATAAGTAGAATTAGTAACGTTGTAAACGCGCAAATTGCTACCAATCATGCCTGTTGGTGCGGTTCCGCAAACACCTTTATTGCCTATTGTTGCGGTGTATGACGGCAAATTACATTGCACGGGTGTAACATACTGGCAGTTACGATAGGACTCCAATTCCCCCAAACTCGTATTCTGCACTGAAGCTGTAATGGTATCCCCAATTCCCAGCGGCGGAGCTATTGAAGTTAACGACCAGGCGCCCGCAACGCCGACTGTGGTAGTGCCAATTTGAACATTGTCTTTAAAAACCCGAATCAAGCTGCCAAAAGCCTCGGTAGATGTTCCCGAAACAGTGGTCGCGCCTACTGCAATTGGGGTTGTGATTGTTGGACATACAGAACGATCTGCTCCTGGAGTTGAATTCGGTGAGTTAGGCGGATAGTTATCTATTATTTCTTGCCAACACAATAACGGCGAACCACACTGCGAATCGTCTACACCTGCAATATCAGATAGTGCATTATTACCAATGGCGGGCTGAGGGTTCATTTGGGTCGTGATTGCCATACGCACAGGTGTCGTAGGGGTTATCCCAACTGACGCTAGATGTGTGAAGTACACGAAAAAATCATAGAAGAAGTCGGGGTCGGAACACTCCTGCGTAAGCGCGATTGCTTTCTGATAATTAGAATGCCCCGTATAACTATGTACGAGCGTCGGCATGACACCATCAACGTTGTAAATAAATACGCCGAAATTGGTTTGTAGGTTAATTTCTACTTCGAATCCCGGATTGACAGTCGTAGCATTGGGATCTGCGTTGGGCCCTGTATAACCGAATCTTTGGTCGGTATCTATGAGAATACTATAGCCCTTAGAATTGGGCTGTGCGCCGCCTAGGCGAATTCGAAACTGCCATGAATTATTGGCTACGCTATAATAGGATTGGGCAGGGTCTTGGTCTCCTTGATCAACAAAATCTGTAAAACCGCAATTTGGCCCGGGTCCGAGATCGCTATCCGGCTCGACAGAAGGAAAGCTTAAGGACGAATATGGCAACTCGCTTTCCGTCTGATCGTCGCTGACGAAGCCGGTTGGCGAAATGGATATCCATCCATTTGAGTTGGGATCTAATACCACATTGCCGGGAGGCGTTGCGGGTTCAAAAATCATTCCCGGGGTTTGTGAATATGCAACACTACAGAATAAAGCATAGGCCGCAAAAAAAGAGAGCGCTTTTCGATAAAAATTGTTGATCATAAAAGATTGTTAATCTGCGAAGATGGGCACTAAACGTTGACGGCGCCGACTTTTTTAGACGGGCCGCCGATTTCCTTAGACAAAAGCCCGCTTAGCTCATACAAGTCGACGAATTCGCGCAGTAGACAATGTCGCGAAGTGATTTCTACTATTATTGCGGTGAAAAAGAATGGTGCTTTAATTCGACCCAAAATCTAAAAGCCGTTTTGGGTAAATTAGCTTATTTACCCCCCCCCTGCAAACGAGCCAGACAAAACAACCCGGGAATACGAATCATAATTTTACTATCCGGAATGCTTTTTTATCGGCTCCTTCAACAATTATTACAAAATATACGCCTGCGGAGAGGTGGCTCAGGTTGATCTGTTCTCCGGAATCTGATATTGACTCCATAACCATCTTCCCGGAGGTATTAAAGAAGCATGCTCTATAACTTGGGCCTGGTCCGGCGATCGTAAGTTGATCATAAACGATTGTGGGGAATATCGCCAAAGAAGATGGTGATGCACTATGAACTTGAGTAATTACGGTGCTGCAATCGGTGTACAGTTGATTTGAAAAACGAGTTTTTGCCGGTATCGTTCCGGTATTGTAAGGGTATGCCACTCCAATTCCCAGCCAGCCGCCCAACCAGGAGTAAGGAACATTGAGATAATAAGACTCTTCCGGCTACCAACAAACAACATACTATCACTCGCCGGGTTTGCAGACATGATTATCCCATACAACTCTGCTCGATTTCGAAAAAACAAGTTGTGCGGACCATTAATGCCGTGCGAGGCATCAATCACGATATTTTGTGCAATATTCCCTTCTATTAAATTGCAGTAAGGATAATTACCGTGCAACACGACATCTCCTGCGCTGTTGTTTGGGAAAGATGTCCAATAAGGGTTTACGGAATAATTATAGGAGACCACGTTCCCATTGGCTCCTGCTTGAAACAGTATTGAGTGTCGCAGATTATTAAAACAATTGTTCGTCACCAAGCATTGACCGGTCCCATATTGTAATACAACGCCATATGCCTGTCCACCTCCTCCGTAGGCAAATGCGTGATGAAAATAATTTCCGGAAATATCAATATCAGTGCTCCAAGAAATTTCCACGTGTGCAAAATTACAGTTATTGCTTTCCACCCCTCTTACCCAACAATCCCTTGCATACCTCATGGCAACAGCCGACGTTTGAGTTGTTGTCGCGTCCAGTCGGTTTATTTTCAAACACTCTATACCACAAAACGAGGCAGGTGCGATTTTCCTAATAAGTGGACTGTTTGCAAGCGAGTAGCTCCTGCGGCACTCATCCCGCAGTATCAGCGTATTTCCTGAAACGGATGTGATCTGATTGACTTGACCGGACGACCCGTAAGCCCAGGTAGAAAAAACAACCGCAGTATCAATATCATTAAGATACACGTAATCGCCAGCGCTGAAAGCTGTAGAATTCGCAACTGTAATCAAGGTGTCAAATTTGTTAATCGGAGAATTTACTCCGGACGTTACTCCGGAAGTGTTGCCCTGAATTGTAATCAAGTTGGATCCGGCTCCGTTGAGATTAAATGTTAAGGTTGTTTGGTCTGATCCGGCTCCGCGAAAAATCACACCGTCCGGCATATCAATAGGCTGTGTAAATAAGTAGTTTCCCGGAGGAAAAAATATTACGGCAGGCTGAACAACCGAACTCAAAACACTCTGTATAGCCGAGTTGTTAGGCGTTACGCCATCGCCAACCCCTCCGCTTAAACTAAAGTCTATATAATTTTGGGGAACCAACGGCGTTACCCGTAGGCCGGCCTCTGACCAATTGGATAGCCGCTGTAGCGGGATGGTTTGGGATTTGCCCGGCTGTACAACAAAAAAGAAAAAGAAGCATAACACGAGGACGCTGCGGCCCGAATTGTAAAATCTACTTTCTGCTGACATAACAGGTTTTTATTTAATTTACACAATGATATGACTTTGTCTTGTTTGATGATTTGGCGAGAAAAAGAAAGTTCCGGCAATCCAACCTCTGTTTAACACCTGATTTTCTTGGAAAATTTAGGTTAATATATAAAACTCAATAATTAGCTGCACAGATGAAAGCGGAAACAATTCCCCCCGAAGTTGTAGAACAAGAGTTCTACCGCACCACCGAACGCTTTCAAATTATAACGTGCTGGATTGGTGTTGCACTTAATTTAGTGTGGTTCGCCAGCGATTATTTTATCATGCCGGAATACTGGATTCCTTTCCTGCTGTTCCGCGCGGCGGTTTCCGGTATTACGGCAAGTATCCTGCTTACAAAAAAATGGCACGGCCTAAATATCTACATGACGCTGTTCGTGTTGGTGATTGGCATATCGGTTCAAAACGCATACATGTGGAGCGTAATGGATTTAGAGCACTTGCAAAAACATGCATTCGCGTATATGGTGTTGTTTATCGGTGTGGGAATGTTGGTGTATTGGGAGTTTCGTTACTCCCTTATTCTGCTGGCGATTACGGTCATTAGCAACATTGCCTTCTATGTCGCTAACAGTTCGCTTACTGTAGATCAATTTGTAATTAGCGGCGGATTGCTGGTATTCACGGTTGCTTTGTTTAGTGCGTTTCTCATTCGTACTCGTTATCGTTTAACACATAATGAGATTCGTAGTCGTTTGGAATTAGAAAAGTCGAAACAATTAATTGAAGAAGAACGCAACACGGTCATTGAACAGAAAAAAGAAATTACGGACAGCATCAATTATGCGAAACGAATTCAACGGGCACTAATTCCTACTGAAGAAGACTTTAATCAACACTTCACAGACAGCTTTGTCTTTTTCAAACCGAAAGATATTGTGAGTGGCGACTTTTACTGGATTCATCGTAAGAACGACAAAATATATTACGCCACCGGCGACTGCACCGGACATGGTGTGCCGGGAGGATTTATGACTATTCTCGGCTTATCGTTTTTGGAAGAAATCATTGACAGTAAAAGTTCCGAGAATCCCGCGGAGGTGTTGGATATGTTGCGCGATAAAATTGTCAATACATTGAAACAAGGTGCTCGCACCGACGAGAATAAAGACGGCGTGGATATCAATTTGTGTTGCATTGACAACGCAAACAACACCTTGCATTATGCTGCTGCTAACAATTCATTCTACATCGTTCGTAACAACGAGCTATTAGAGATGAAAGCCGACAAACAGCCGTGCGGATTTTTTCATCACCCTGTTCAGTTTACCTTGCACAAGGTACAACTGGAACAAGGTGATTGCATTTATACCTTCACCGACGGATATCCGGATCAGTTTGGCGGACCTAATGGTAAGAAGTTCCGGTACAAACAATTTGAATCGATGTTGCTCGACAATCACAGCAAACCTTTCCGTCAACAGCAACAAGCATTATATGATACGTTCGAAAAATGGAAAGGCGATCTGGAACAAGTGGATGATGTACTGGTAGTTGGTGTGAAGATTTGATAAGTGAATTCATAATAAAAGAAAAGGCGACACTAGTGCAGTGTCGCCTTTTTACTTAAAACAAATTTGATTGCTCTACTTCACCAACTTCATCACTATATCTTGTTGATTAATTGTAGCTCGCACGACATAGGTTCCCGCAGGAAGAGCGTTCACATGTATTTGCGCGCCACTGCGCGAAAGTTGTTCCGTTAACAATACGCGCCCGGAAATATCAGAGATGGTAACAAGTGCTGGACTTGCACCGTTCCATGTAATCGTAATTACATCCTGAGCAGGATTCGGATAAATACTACAACCCAATTCAGCGGCTTCGTTCATGCCGGTGCAATTCTCCACCCAAACACTATCCACAGCAGATGCCGAGCAATTATTGGTATCGGTATACGTATATGTGATGATTACATTTCCCAATTGCTGCGTAGGGTCAAACTGATTGCCGCTTACTCCGCTTCCGCTCCATACGCCGCCTGTAGGACTTTCTCCTCCCAATGTAAATAATGAAGTCGTGTTGCAAACTGTATCCGGAATAGAAAGCGATAACGTAACGTTTAACGGCGCCGGCTGATTAATTACAACTGTGTCTGTTTGCACACAACCGTTATCATCAGTAACAGTGAACGTATAAATTCCTGCCGTTAATCCGGAGGCCGTTGTGGCGTTACCCCCCGAAGGAGTCCACTGATAAGTGAAAGGCGTCGTTCCTCCGAATGCTGTAGCCACAGCAGATCCATCATTGCCGCCATTGCATGAAACGTTATTGGTTGCAACTGCAGTTGTTTGAAGTGTAGGAGGCTGAGTTATTGTAACGCTTGCCGTTGTTGTTGCATTACAGTCGTTAGTAATAGTAACCGTATATGATCCTGCCGCCAAACCACTTGCAGTAGCTGCTGTGCCGCCGATCGGAGACCACGAATAGGTGAAGGAATTCCCGCCGGTTGCACTAACTGTTGCACTACCCGTAGCGTTGCCGTTACAATCTACATTCGTAACCGCGCTTATAGTTCCGGAAGGCGTCAAACAGCATGGTGTCATGGCATGGCTACCCAAATAAGTAAATGTATTTTGCGGATATGCATCATATTCGTTTGCTGCTAGCGCCCAGTTCGTATTACCTTGTTGAGTCCCGAAATTGCGCACCAACGTGAATTCACTTGTAGCTCCTGTTCCAACAGGCCAATTCGTGCCGGGGTCGACACCAACAATGCCGATAATATCCAGAACCGCATTGGTGGCCACATTCTTCAATACCATAGCATCATCGCCGTTAAAAAACGTGATAGTGTGAAGTGTATCGCTGACCCCTAAAATAGCAGCGACAGCCTGAGAGTTTCCCGCAACATAAACGGCTCCGGGCGCTAGAGTGCCTAACATCTGCAACGAATCTGTTGGCGTCGGAGACCCGTTGTTGTAACGATAAATTCTATAATTACCAAGATTTACCGCGTTTGAAGTTGGGTTATAAACTTCAATGGCTTTGTTGTTGGATGATCCTTCCAAATACTCGGAGAAGAACAAATCCGAGCACTGCGCAAATGCAGCAGAAGCTAACATCGCAGTTAAAATCGTTGCGTATAGTTTTTTCATGCGGCAAAGGTAATCGAAATAGCCGCATGGCGAAAAAGGCGCAGACACAAAAACCGGCACCACTGTAGTGATGCCGTCTTCATGCGCAATAGATTAACGTTGCAATAATATTTTCATTACGCACAAATTATTTCCACCTGTCACGCGCGTACGATAAATGTCCGAGGTATTGACTTTATGATCAAAAGAAACAGGAGTTTTGCCGACAATCGAAGGCTATGTGGCCAATTGAACGCTTGTATTATCTTCAAACAGAAAGCCCTTCAATAGGTCCGGAGATTTTTGCCAACTTCTCCGGATTAATCCAAATAATTGTGCTGCCTTTTACTTCGACCAACTGCTCCTCTTTAAAATCGCTTAACGTACGGATAACAGTTTCTGGCGCCGTTCCTGCCAGATTTGCTAAATCATCTCTACTGATTGCCATACTGAATGGATTTTTAGTTCCGTCGTCATACTTCTCCTTCAGTTGAATTAATGCTTGCGAAACGCGTTTACGCACAGAATTATACGCTAAACGAAGGAGGCGCTCTTCTTTTTCCTTGATATCATCCGATAACAACTTGATGAACGCGGCGGCAATTTCACGACTGCCATACAGCAACGAAAAGAAATCCTCTTTGGGAATAACATAAATTTCACAGTCTTCAAGTGCAACGGCCGAGTCGGTATATTTTTCGTTATCCAACAGTGCGCCGTAACCAAAAAACTCTCCTTCATTAACCAACAACGTGATAAACTCTTTTCCATCGTCATTCATCTTGCTGGACTTCACCTTTCCTTTATTCAGGAAAAACAACCCTGTTGGATTAGCCTCTTCGTGATAAATAATATCCTTCTTCCGGAATGTGCGCAGCTTTCTGTTGTTTGTTAATTTAACCAAGCTATCCAATGATAAGTAACTCCATATCGTCAAACGGTTTCGTCAGATAATCATCTGCGCCCATGGACATGCCCTTGCGATAATCTGCCTTTTCTGCTTTTGCCGTTAAGAATATAAATGGGATAACAGCTGTATCGGGATTCTTGGACAACATGTGCAATACGCCATAACCATCCAGTTCCGGCATCATAATATCACAAATAATTAGATCCGGTTTCTCCTTATGTACCAGTTTCACGCCTTCTTTTCCATTTGGCGCCGAGAACACTTTATAGTTAGACAACTCTAAAATTTCTGCAGTGTTCTCGCGCATTTCAACGTTGTCTTCGATAAGTATAATTTTTTTCATCTTATTGGTTTTGGGGTAAACTCACTGTGAATGTTGTGCCCTCTTCGCTGCTGACAAAAGAAATTGAACCGTCCATCAGCTCTACATACTTCTTAACGATGTTCAAACCGAGGCCGGTGCCTTGTATATTTCCTGCATTGGTGGCGCGGAAGAAACGATCAAATATGTTTTTTTGATCTTCCAAAGGAATACCAATTCCTCTATCGGCAATATTTAATTCGAAACGTTCAGACGTTACAGCAGACGACACGGTAATCTGTCCATCATCTTTTGAATATTTTATTGCATTGGAAACCAGATTAATTAGAATGTTTTTCATTAGCTGAGGATCTGCAAATATTTCTTCGTTGCCTTCGTAGACTAACTCTATAGTTTGGCCGTTTCTGGAAATACCCTTCAGGTCATCAATGGTTTCTGTTAACAACTGCTTGCCATTGATCCGAACCATTTGACAACGAACAACGCCTTCCTCGAGTTTTTCGAGCGAGAGAAAGTCGTTCAATATTTCTGTCAAATTGGAAACCGCGGCTTTTATACGATCAATGTGTTTTTCCCGCTTGGTTTGATGCTCGTTGGTTTCGTATTTGCCAATTAGCGATGCGGAAGATAATATTGTTCCCAAAGGAGTCCGGAATTCATGGGATGCCATTGTAACAAAACGTGATTTTAGTTCGTTTAGTTCGCGCTCCTTTTCCAACGCCAGCATTACTTCCCTTTTCGATTCTGCTAACTGCTGGATGGCATCGGCAAGCTCTTCCGTGCGCTCCTGCACTTTGTCTTCGAGTTCACGATTAAGCTGCTGTATGGCATCCGCCGATTGTCTCAACTGTTCGTGTGCAATAAGCAAGTCCGATTCGTTTCTTTTGCGTGAAGTAATATCAACAACAAACGCCATCACAAATTTCCCCTGCGTAGTTTCAAATGGACTAAGGCTGACTGCAACCATTATTTCGGATCCGTCTTTTCGGGCGCCGAACAAGTCACGACCTTCCCCCATTTTTCGTGGAGCCGGATTTTCGTTATAACTCTCGCGTAATTTATGATGACCGTCACGCACGCGTTTCGGCAATAAAACATCTATTGATTGTCCTAATAGTTCATCCTGATCATATCCGAATGTTGTAGTCCCTGCCGGATTGATCATTGTGATGATACCGCGTTCATTACAAATGATAATGCCTTCGGTAGCATGCTCAAACAATGCATCCAACAAACTTTTTTCCTTATTCATGAAATCAGGTTAGGCGGTATCTTACAAAGATAAGCACGATTGCAGGAATTGATTCTGAAAATCCTAGAATTACACAACTGTGCTAAATACCTGCGCATCAGGCTTTGCGCGGTGCAGACGAGCATCGAAGCACGCTCCCGCATTACGCAAAAACGCCACACCTTTTTTCGTCACCTTAACATTATTGTTGTGTAGCTCGACGATGCCATCTTTTGACAATTCCTCGAGTCGCTGAATTGCCAAACGTATTTTAGTGTTTTTCAAATCAACATCGGCATCTGCTCAGACAATTCACAAACCGCATTGCGTTCGCCACAACACTACAAATGATCATCCGAATAAACAAAAGACTTTGATTCCCCCAGCCTCCGCAGAGATAACATTGTAGCCCTACTTCATTGGTTGGCGCGACGGTTAATGACATGATATTTAGAACATATGATCCAGGCTGAACACATTCCACTCCGCCGGAAGCAGTAACAACACGACAATCAACATCAGACGAGGAAGAACGAAGCGCATGTCCCAAAGCGCTTCGCGAAAACTCATAGCTGCGGAAACGAGCACAATATGAATTCCAAGAATTGCTACAACCGGATACGTTAATAATCCCAGCAGCAACAATAAACCACCACCAAGCTCGATAGCACTGGAAATGGTAACGGAAAAGCGCACAAATGGTTTCGGAATCATGTTCTTCATAGCATCCGCAATTGCATCCGTAGTTGCACCTATTCCGACACCAAAAAGTTTATCGTATCCCTGAAAAAGAAACAACACGCCCAACACAGCTCTTACAATAAACTGTGCCAACTCTTCTTTATGCGATACGATCCATTCCATAATATTATTCTTGTTCGTGGATATCTCCAGGTTCTGCAGCAGGAACCTTAGTGTTCATTTCCTGTGCTATTTTATTTTGCTCCGATAAACTTAAATCATCTGTTGTTGATGTTACCAACCAAACTTTACCTGATTTACGCAACACCTGTGCATTTATACCAAACCGCTCTTGCATAATGCGCTCCAAGGTTGAAACTTTTTCGTTGGAATGAATAATCATTTCTCCCGGAGTAAATCTTGAAGCTACACTGCTTAACAATGTATCGCCGGAAGCGATTCTGTTTGCCGCGTTGACCTCTCCATGAAAAAATTCAAGCTTCAGAAAAGGGAAAGCCTCATGAAACGCTTCTTGTGCTTGGCTAATAGTTGTGGTGTCGTTAATTGTAAGTTTCATGTTTTGTTATGTTAAGATAATAAAAAAGCCCGGTGGGGTGTGATGCCGGACTATTTAATGTTTCGAATAACTCACCCGCTCGCCGGCAGTCTCGTTCCGCCAACACACCCCGGTTACTCGAAGTTGCTTATTTGACTTCCACTGTACGTGTAACTTTACCCTGATTTTGCGAAACTTTCGGCACCTGCAATTTCAAGATTCCGTCTTCATACTGGGCTGCGATGTCATCCTTTTTCACGGCATTTACAGGCAGTTGAAAGGATCTGGAAAAAGATTTAGAGGTAAATTCTCTTCGTGTATAATTCTTCTTCTGCTCTTCTTCGTTCTTTTCTACCTTGGCAGCAATGGTCATGACATCATTCTCCACGGTAATTTGAATATCCTTTTTACTGAAGCCTGGCACTTCACATTCAATTAAATATTCCTGCTCATTCTCTTGAATATTTACTGCGGGCATTCCGCCAAAGTCGCGCATTTCACGCATCCAAGGAGAAGAAAAAAGACGGGTAACATCAAATACATCATCCCACGTGTTGGATGTTAATGTTGATTTGTTTTGAATGGGCGTTTTCATGGTTAAGTGTGATTTAATTTGTTTGGCTAATTTCCTTTAAAGATGCGGCGCAACAAATGATTGCCGTCACGGCGCAAGATGATCTTTATCAGTCGACAAGGTGCATGTGTCGTTCCGGCAAAATGAGCACCGGCTTATCGGCTTTCACAACAATATCTTTTGATACACTTCTATGCACCAACCCTTGCCAGAAACCTAGCTTATGTGGAACCGCTGCTACCCAATCTGCATCTACCTCGTCCACCAATTTAGTAACCGCGCTTATGATATCATCAGATTCCGGCAAATGCCAAATGTGAGGAATTTGTTGCAAGCGTTGCTCCAATCGTAAACCGGCTTTCGCCTCTTCCGCATTGGCCTCTTGATTGGGATTGTGCGTGTTTAACACGTGTAAACCACAATGGAAATAATTCACAATTTCTTTCAGCACATCCAATTCATGCCAGTCGTTTTTGGTGTGTAAATCAGTTGTTAATAATATAATCTGTGGCTTCTTAAACGCTGTACTATCAGGAACTATTACCACCGGCACTTTAGACTCGCGCATAAAAGACGTTGCGACGCTGCCGAACAAGCGATCAACAGGGCCTAACTTTTTCATTGCCATAACAACCATTCCCGCTTCCGAACGACGAACATAATCCATGATTTCGTCTACCGCAAAACCGGGAGAAGCTGCACCGGAAACAGTGATCCCATATTCCGCAGCAACAGTGGCAGAAAGTGTAGTGATTTTCTTGTCCTCTGCTTGTTCCAGCTCATCCATATTAACAGGAACAACAGCGCCTTCAGCCACCATAACCGGCATGCTCCACACATGAAACAAAAACAGTTTTGCGCCGGCAGCCTTCGCCAACTCAGCAGCATAATGCATCACGCGTTGTGCGGCATCAGAATAATCGGTTGCAAATACAATAGGTTTCATAGGCTATTTGGTGTAAGTTATTTTAGGAAACAGGTATTCTTCTTCTACATAAAACAACATGTTCAGATCTTGCTCCAACACATTCAATTGGGCGAACGCCAACTTTTGTGAGGGGCTTGCTTTCGGCAAAGAATTGTAATCTGCTGTCGCACGACGTAATTGAGCGAGCGTTTCTTTTAACGCGGCGTGCTCGCTGATCATCTCCTGAACAAAGGACTTAATTTCAGAGCCCGCTGCAACCCACGTGCCATTGGACGCCGCACGCATCACCGGATACAACAAGCGATATTCTCTGGCAAGATGAGTATACAACGCTGATTTCAAATCACGCACGATCTGCAATACAGATTGTAACGTAGTGTCGTCGGGAGTTATCTTCTCAGCCACGTGCAATTGCTCTTGCGCAACTTCCACAGCCTCCTTTATACGGGGCCGCATATACAACTCCAGCTCGTTCAACACATCTCTGATGTTAGCTTTACGAAGTTCGGGTCCCGACTTTTTATGCAAATTCATAATGGCAAAACTATTCCACTTGTAAGGTCGCTTACATGACGGGCGTCAGGTTTTGCGGTGACTGTTCTCAGTATTGAGAATAATTAACTTTATCACATGGATATAATCACCGACGATTTGGCGATTTTCGATATTCTTGAACTGGCAAGGGTTGATGATTTCAACCACAGTATGCCATGTGCGTTTAGTTTCCAGCATGACGGGAAGTGGTGCCTCATGCAATTTGAACCACATGGAAACCATAAAGGATGCAGGCTGTACGTAATTCCTAATGAGTTTCCTTCGCTTATGGAAATTCACGATGTGCTGAATGCTGTTATACGGCTACCGGAATCGAGTGAATCAAGAGAATTTGCGGTTTCTGTGCTGGATAAAGCAATCCTCGAAATTCATACAGGGAACCACTTTTTCGACGCGCATTAAAAAAGCCACCCGAATTCGGATGGCTTTAAATCTGCACTATCGAGATTTACTATTGCGCCTTCGCTAACTGAATGTTCGCAATCAACTTTACGTCTTCACTAACCACAACTCCACCCGCTTCAGTTGCCGCATTCCAGGTTAAACCAAAATCTTTACGATTGATGGTTCCTGTCAACTCAAACCCGGATTTAGTATTCCCGTAAGGATCTTTCATGATCCCCCCGTGTTCTACATTAAATTCAACAGGCTTTGTTACACCACGAAGAGTCAAATTACCTGCAAGTTTGTAATTGTTGCCTCCTGCCTTTTTCATTGATGTTGCAACAAATGAAAGTCTTGGATGATTCGCTGCATCAAAAAAGTCCGGGCTCTTCAAATGCCCGTCGCGCTGATCGTTTCCGGTGTGAATAGAATCAATATCTGCGGAAAACTGAACATTGGCGTTGTCAAAATCGTCGCCTTCTGTTTCTGCTTCAGCATTAAAACTTCCGAAAGACCCCGTAACTGTTGAAATTACAAGGTGCCTTACTTTAAACTGCACTTCGGAATGCGCAGGGTCTATTGTCCATTTTGTTTTCATAGTGATGTTGTTTTGCACAAAGATATGCGCTTATTTGTATATACATATATTGTCTAAACATTTTTTGTTTGTGGGATAAAAAGCCCCGAAGTTGCTGCTTCGGGGCCCAATAATATTTGACCTTGATTTACAAATACTCATTCGCCAGATTCGCCAACTCGCTTCGTTCTCCTTTGTGCAGTGTTATATGCGCATAAAGCGACTTGCCTTTTAGTCGGTCGATCATATACGACAAACCATTCGACTGGGTATCCAAATATGGCGTATCAATCTGATAAATATCACCCGTAAAAACAATCTTAGTGTTTTCTCCTGCCCGACTGATAATAGTTTTAACTTCATGAGGAGTAAGATTCTGTGCCTCATCCACAATGAAGAAAACATTGGACAAACTCCTTCCTCGAATGTAAGCCAACGGACAAACCACCAGCTTCTCATTTTCTACCATCTCGTTTATTTGTTTAAACTCTCGATCCTTTTCAGAATATTGGCTTTTGATGTACTTAAGATTATCCCAAAGCGGCTCCATGTAAGGATTCACTTTAGACTTAATATCTCCCGGCAAATAACCAATGTCTTTATTGCTTAGTGGTACAATTGGTCGTGCCAGATAAATTTGATGATACTCGCGACGCTGCTCAAGCGCTCCTGCCAGGGACAGCAGTGTTTTACCTGTGCCCGCAACACCTTGTATCGTAATCAGTTTTATTTCCGGTCGTAAGATCGCATCCAAAGCGAATGTCTGTTCTGCATTGCGCGGCTGAATATTAAATGCGCTTTGTTTTTTAACGCGCTCAAATAAATTTTGCGCATCATTATAATAGGTTAACACGGATTTTTGTCCGTTTTTCAAAATAAAATAGTGATTCGCATTAAGTCCTTGCTTCTTTAATGCTGCCGGCGCTTCAACAGTTTCCTTTTCGTATAATTCATTAATCACAGCAACGGGCGTCTTATCCAAAACAGTACTTCCTGTATACAAATCCTGTGTGTCCTTTACCTTGCCGGTTTCATAATCTTCTGCGATTAAGTTTAAGGACTTGGCTTTTATCCGAAGGTTGATGTCTTTCGTAACAAGCACCACTTTTCTATCCGGATATTGCTCGGACAAATGCAGAGCCGCATTCAATATTTTGTGGTCCGCCTTTCGTTCGCCAAAAACTTTTTCTGCATCAACACTTGCCGATTGATTCATCTCAATCTTGAACATGCCGTGACCTCTGCCATTAATATTTACCCAATCTTTAAGCGTGTTTCTTCCGCTTATTTTGTCAACATATCGCGTGAACTCTCTTGCTGCAAAATTTTTAGTGTCATTTCCTTTTTTAAAATTGTCCAGTTCTTCCAGCACGGTAATCGGAACAACCACATCGTGCTCTTTAAAATTCTTCACCGCATCATGATCATATATGATAACCGATGTGTCTAATACGAAGATTTTTTTCTCCTTTGCCTTTGCCATAAATATTGGATTACGAGATCAGCTAAACTAACAGTTCAAAATATGATCTAAACGCCAAGTATTGTGTTTTAATGAACATTTTAATATTGCCGAAAATGCCATTGTTGCGGTTTTGTCGAAAAAAACCAGCCATTGGTCGGAGCGCTTGATTTTCAAACGTTTATTTCGTACAATTGTTATTCGGGGTGACATATAGTTGCCAAGCCAACATTGAGCAATTATTAACATTTAAGATTAGTCGTGCGGAAAATCTTTTTGCGAGCGCCCTATAAACCAACACACCAAGCTAACCAAGCAAGCATGTATACAAAGTCCGTTTTCGGGAAGATAGTTGCTACGATTGCGATAATGTCTGCTGTAGTGCCGTCAAATGCACAAAACTGGCAAGATCCGCTTTCCAATCCAAACACCAACTTTTACACGGTTCAGTCCGCATTCTATGCAGAGTGGGGACAACGTGAACAGCAGCTGTATCAAGCACAACAGGACAATACGCTGTTAAACAACAAGTGGCCGGGAGACGACCCAGTGAACCCAACTCCAATGCCATATATGAAAGGAGGTTACAAACAATTTAAACGTTGGGAAGCTTTCGTAGAACCTCGTGTATATCCTTCCGGAGACTTGACCCTGCCTTCATCTTCATTCGAGCGTTTCAACGAATATCTTGATCAAAACAATGAGGCGTTGGCCCAATACATGCAGCGCTATGGAGTCCCGATTGGTTCACAAACTAATCGTGTTGCGGCGCAAGCTCCGGCTGTGTTAAGCAATCCTTGGCAGTTTGTTGGCCCTACTGGATTTCCAACGGGCGGTGGCGCAGGACGCGTGAATTGCGTTCGTTTCGACCCTACTAACGCAAACATTATGTATGCCGGCACTCCTGCCGGTGGATTGTGGAGATCAACAAACGCAGGTGTTAACTGGACTTTGATTTCAAGCACAGACGCATTGGCGTCAATTGGTGTTACTGATATTGCAATTGATCATACCAACACTCAAGTACTCTATATCGCTACCGGTGATGGTGATGCTGGTGACACTTACAGTATTGGTGTATTGAAATCAACGGATGGGGGCGCAACTTGGAACACAACCGGCTTGAACTGGACGGTAAATCAGGGCCGCGTGATCAGTAAGTTATTAATGCACCCGACCAACAACCAGATATTAGTCGCTGCGACCAGTAATGGCATTTACCGCACAACAGACGGCGGCGCATCTTGGGCGCAAACACAAAGCAACAACTCATTCAAGGACATGGAGTTCAAGCCGGGCGATCCGAATACAGTGTACGCCACCGGGACTCGATTCTTTAAGTCAACAAACAACGGTGCAACCTGGACACAAATCACAACAGGGCTGCCAACAAATACTCAAACCAACCGCATGGCAATTGCAGTGTCTCCTGCAAATCCTGCATACGTGTATGTTTTAGCGGGTAACGCAAGCAATAGCGGCTATTTAGGCACATATCG
>JAJTEY010000060.1 GCA_021299855.1 Bacteroidota bacterium
GGCAATCTTGTTGCTGTTTCTCTTTTGCAAGTATCCCTGGTGGCGGCGGCGGTGGCGGCGGCTTTGATGGCGGCGGCGGTGGCGGCGGTGGTTCTGCAGGGACTACAGGCTGTTCAGGTAACGATAAAGGTGCCGGTGGCGGTGGTGCCGGTGGTAGCAATTATGCAGCTGTGACTTTAAGTAACTATAACCAGTTGACTGCTTCACGTGCAGGAAACGGTGCGGTATATATATCTTATTTAACCCCAACTCCGGGGCAAACAACTACTTCATACAGTGCCACAACATTCTGCGCTGGAAGTCAATTTACTGTTGATGCCGGTGATTTATATGGCAACGCTAATTCCTTCCAGTGGGCAGCTACAGGAGACTTGTCTTTGGTAAGCGGTCAGGGTACAGGAACAGCAACATTTACGATGGGAACAAATGGTGGTGATGTAATTGTGTATGGTGAGAATGCCTGTGGATCCGGAATTGCAGATACTGTAACTTTTACAGCATTGGCGTTACCTGTTGTTATCGCAACTGCAGCTGATTCTGCTGTATGTCTTGGTGATTCAACTTTGTTAACTGCGAGCGGTACCGATGTAAATGGTTGCGCGGATACAGCATCTGTTAGCGTTAATGTGAATTCGTTACCTATTGTCACTGCATCAGCCATGGTACCCGCAATTTGTGCCGGCGATGCGGATACATTAATGGCTTCAGGCGCTACCAGTTATTCTTGGAGTTCAGGAGGTAGCGGTGCAATAGAAGTGGTGATGCCTTCTTCTACATCTACTTATACTGTTACAGGTACAGATGTTAATGGATGCTCCAATATCGCAGCAGTTACGGTAATTGTTAATCCATTGCCAACAGTATCACTTGGTGCTTTTACAGCTATATGCTTGAATGACGCAGTACTTACATTGATTCAGGGAAGTCCTGCAGGAGGAGTATATAGTGGAGCAGGTGTTGTAAATGGCACTTTCTCTCCGACAGTTGCAGGAGTTGGAACACATACGATTACTTATACATTTACTGATAGCTCCGGTTGTACAAACTCTGCTACACAAAATATAACTGTTGATGCATGCACGGGAATTACTGAGTTAAATATCGGAGTTAGTATTAGCGCTAATCCAAATCCGGCAAGTGATTTGTTGACTCTAACTTGGAGTCCTTCTCTGCGTGTTGCAGTAATTGAAGTAATTGATATTCAAGGTCGTGTTGTGAACACTGTATCTAATCCAACTACATCAAGTGTAAATATTGACGTAGTAAGTTTACCTGCCGGTGTATACACAATCCGTGTTATCGACAACGTAAATAAAGTAACACCTCAGACTACTTTTATCAAGAAGTAATCGAGGTTATAATTTGAATAGGGCTGTCTCCAAAAAGGGACAGCCTTTTTTATTTCCTTTGACTGAGCGGCGCCGAAGCCATCAACGCCGAAGCCACCACTTATTTCTTCCTCTTAACCGTCCCTCTCACCGCTACCGCCGTACTCGGATCATCCGGCCAAGAATGTTTATGATATTTAATGCGCAATTCCTTTTTAATTTCCGGATAACCGGTTTTCCAGAAACCTTCTAAATCTTGCGTAATCTGGACCGGTCGGTATGCCGGTGATAACAATTGTATCAACAACTTCGTTCTGCCGTCGTTGATCGTTGGTGTGGTTTTCCATCCGAATACTTCTTGTAAACGAACGGCCAATACCGGTTGACCGCCATGTTCCTTGTACTTTATCGCTATCTCGCTTCCACTGGGTACTGTTATTTTTTTAGGTGCAATGCGATCAATAGTTTGTTGTTGCTCCCACGTTAATTGTTGCAGTAAAATTTGTCCGAAAGGCAACGCATTAATATCGTCTAAGGTTTTGCATGCGGAAAGATGATTTTTTAAATAACGTTCCGGATAATCTTGTAATGCGCTCAGTGAATAATCAGGTAATTCCAATTCGGGACGCCACTGCTGAACTGCCTGCAAACGCTGTATTTCGTTAAGTTGTTCTTCGTCGGGGCGTAAACCTACTTTGAGTATCACCTGCAGCCAAACTTTCTCTAATTGCAGGTTACCCACAGAATTTAATTTTTCTTCTTTAACACATAATTGAAATATTTTCCATTCGCGTTTACAAATTAATGTTTGAGTTCGTTCATCATAACGCACAATATCATGTGGCAATGCTTGCTCCAACAGATCATCGGCATGGAAAATGGCGGCGGTATATATTTTACCTGTTCCGCCTGTTCCTTCGTCTAATTCAGCAACTGCCAGCCATTCTTCATCCGCTAATACATCACCTTTGTTCAATGCCGCGATGCGTCCATTGGCTAGACGATATCTTCCCGAGGGATCTATTCGTTTCGCAATGCGTTCGGGATAGGCTGCTGCGATGAGTTGTCCTATTTCCGGTGCATCGGGAGAATAGTTGATGTCCGCTGCTTTAATTATTTGCATCCAGCGTTTCGCAATACGATGGATATTATCCAACGCTCGGCGATCGCCACTTGTCGGCTTCTTCGCGCGATAGTCGAGTAGGGCATGCAAACGTAAAGCGAGATCCGCTCCTTCATGTTTTGGTAATGGATCTCGTTCTTCTAATAATGCGGCTACATCACATGCAGCAGCAGTTACTCCTAATTCTTTCCCCGTTAACAGCAAATGCGCAATGCGTGGATGTGTGGCGAGTTGCAACAATTGTTTACCATGCGCGGTAATTTTATCGTCTTCAATCGCGCGTAACGCTTCGAGTATTTCTCGTGCACGTTCCAGATGTGTTGCGGGTGGCGCAACTAACAATAACGGCAATTGTGTTGCACTGTATCCCCAATTGGTTATTTCCAATAAAAAATCGGTGAGGTCGGCTTCGAGTATTTCGGGAATGCGCTGCGGTGCAAGCTGGCGATTGATGACTTCCGGCCATAAGCGATAACACACTCCGGGACCTAAGCGTCCTGCACGCCCTGCTCGTTGTGTTGCCGCATCCATGCTAATGCGCACCGTTTCCAGTTTTGTAAATCCGGTTTGCGCATTGTATTTCGGTTTGCGGGTATAACCCGAATCCACAACAACACGAACGCCTTCAATAGTCAATGAAGTTTCGGCTATTGATGTAGCAATAATTATTTTTCTCCGTCCGTTTGCATCGGGTTCGATAGCGCGTTGTTGCGAATCAAAACTCAAGTCGCCATACAAAGGATATATCAATGCATCGGGAAGTTCGCGTTCCAATTGTTCTGCAGCGCGTATGATATCTCCGGATCCGGGAAGAAAAACCAAGATATCGCCGCTCTCTTTTTTCCAAGCCGTTTTTACAACGTTGCAGGTTTGTTGAGCCAAAGATAAATGCGCAGGTTCTTCGGCATAATGAAACGCGATCGGGAATATTTTTCCTTCCGATGACAACACGGGAGCATGATCCAATGCGGCGGATAGACTTGTTGTATCCATGGTCGCCGACATGATCAGCAGCTTTAAATCAGGACGAAGAATTTGTGCCGCTTCTCGTATTAATGCTAATGAAAGATCGGAATGAATACTGCGTTCGTGAAATTCGTCGAAGATGACCAAGCCATATTCGCTGAGTGCATTGTCGTTTTGTAACAGACGCACCAAAATTCCTTCAGTAACAACTTCTATTTTCGTCTTTTTCGAAATTGCTTGTTCCATACGCACACGATAACCAACGCGTTCACCTACATCTTCCTGTAACTGCGATGCCATGCGTTTAGCAACGGATTTTGCAGCCAGTCGGCGTGGTTCGAGCATGATGATTTTTTTATCACCCAGCCACGATTCCTGAAATAACTCTAACGGAACAACAGTACTTTTTCCCGCACCCGGAGCCGCTTCCAGAATTAACGTCTGATGGGATTGCAATGCTTCGCGCAATGCGGGTAACTGTTCGTATATCGGAAGAAGAGCATTCACGCCGTAAAGTTAACCGCAAAGTAGTGACGTAAAAAGCGATTATTCCTGTGACGTACACATTCTGCTTACCTTTGTGCCATGCATAAAGCAGGATTTGTAAATATTGTCGGTAATCCGAACGCGGGAAAAAGTACGTTGATGAATCAGTTGGTGGGCGAGCGCTTGTCGATTATTACATCAAAAGCACAAACTACGCGTCATCGCATTATGGGCATCGTAAATGGAGAGAATTTTCAAATTATCTATTCCGATACTCCCGGTATTTTGAAACCGAAATACAAGTTGCAGGAAGGTATGATGCAGTTTGTAGGCAGCGCGCTGGCTGATGCAGATGTTTTGCTGTTCGTAGTGGATTTAACAGATGACGAGTTGCCGGACGAACATGCATTTAATAAAATCAAGAATGCGCAAGTTCCCGTGTTTGTTGTATTGAATAAAACGGATGCCGTAAAAGAAGAACGTGTGAACGAACGCAGCGAATTCTGGAAGAAAGAATTGCCAAGTGGAATTCAGTTTCGCTTATCCGCATTGAAAGGTGATTATCTGGATAAATTGCTGGAAGCTATTATCAATACACTTCCGGAGCATCCTGCATATTATCCGAAGGATGAATTAACCGATAAGCCGGAACGTTTTTTTGTTGCGGAAATCGTTCGCGAAAAAATTCTGGAACTGTACAGTCAGGAAATTCCATACGCTGTGGAAGTGGTGGTGGAAGATTTCAAGGAATCGGAAACAATAATTAAAATCCGAGCGATAATATTCTGTGAACGCGAAACGCAAAAGGGAATTTTACTGGGACATCAGGGCAAGGCCATTAAGAAAATGGGAACTGCTGCGCGTTTGGCGATGGAGACGTTTCTTCAGAAAAAAGTTTTTCTCGACTTACACATCAAAGTGGATAAGCAATGGAGAAGCTCTGAGCGGGAGTTGAAGCGATTCGGTTATTTGCAGTAATCTGCGCTAACGCTTTAATGAGTACCTTTGCGCCATGTCTAATTTGATTGCTATTGTAGGTCGCCCGAATGTTGGGAAATCCACGCTTTTCAACCGTATTACCGGATCTCGTCAAGCCATTGTGGAAGAAACCGCAGGTGTAACGCGTGATCGTCATTATGGTCATGCTGAATGGAACGGAAGGAAATTTTCTATTATAGATACCGGCGGATACGTTCAAGGTTCCGATGATGTTTTTGAAGAAGAAATTTGTCGTCAGGTGAAAGTGGCGATACAAGAGGCTTCCATGCTCATGTTTGTGGTAGATGCCATGGAAGGAATTACGCCTTTGGATGAAGATGTAGCGGAAATAATTCGACGCAGTAAGAAGAAGGTTTTTTTGGTGGCGAATAAAGTGGATAACCACGAACGCCAAAGTTATGTTCCGGAATTTTATGGTTTGGGTTTGGGCGATCCGATTGCCGTTTCCAGTGTGAATGGTTCGGGAACCGGTGATTTACTGGATGAGATCGTAAAGAATTTAGGACCTGAAGAAGAGATTGTTGAAGAAGAGGTTCCGCGTATTGCAATTGTAGGTCGTCCGAATGCAGGAAAGTCTTCTATTGTGAATGCGTTGCTGGGACAAGATAAATTAATTGTGACCGATATTGCAGGAACTACTCGTGATGCCATTGACACTCGATTCAAAGGATTCGGTTTCGATGTGGTTTTGGTGGATACTGCAGGATTGCGCAAGAAGAGCAAGGTGCATGAGGATATTGAATTTTATTCGGTAATGCGGACGGTCCGCACAATTGAAGATTGCGATGTGATTATGTTGGTGATTGATGCGCAGGAAGGATTTGAATCACAAGACATGAATATCTTTCAATTAGCGATTAAGAACAGTAAAGGAGTTGTGTTGTTGGTGAACAAATGGGATTTGATTGAGAAGGATCACAAAACCACATTAAAGTTCGAAGAAACGATTCGCAACAAGATCGCACCGTTCAACGATATTCCGATCATATTTACTTCAGCAACAACAAAACAACGCGTAATTAAAGGTTTAGAAGAAGCGGTTGCCGTTTATGAAAACAGAAAGCGACGCATTTCTACTTCCAAGCTGAACGATACGATGTTGCCGATTATTGAACGTACGCCGCCGCCTAGTATGAAAGCGAGTTATGTGAAGATCAAGTATGTAACACAGTTGCCGACGCGTACACCGGTATTTGCATTCTTCTGTAATCACCCGCAATACGTGCGCGAATCGTACAAGCGCTTTTTGGAAAATCAATTGCGTGAACACTTTAATTTTAAAGGTGTTCCGATCGGAATCGTATTCCGTAAGAAATAATCTTCCGCAGTTTTGAGTATATTCGGGGAAATCCTGAACTATGCGTATTCTATCACTGATTGTATTAGCCGGTTGTTATTTGTGGCTGGAGCAGAAGGAAATTGATAGTGTGTTGCAGCAGAAAAATTTGTTACGTCATGCACAGCCCCAATCCACCATGGAGTGGATTTATCAGTCGTCGTTGATGGAAGCACGCTTTGCCGCTAATCCTATTGCGCAGCAGTTGCGTTCCGGCGAACGCATCAGAAAGCGCGAAGCCTGGTCGAATTTATGGGCAATGATAACGGAAACACACGATACGGATCCACGAAATCAATTGCTGGAAGTGGTGTTAGAAGATACCGCATGGGTGGCCTTGTTTCGTCCGGAAAGCAAGAAGCCGTTTGTAGTGGTAGATGTGAGAGGAAATATCATTCCTGATTTGGAAGCACAAACTAAGGCGCATCGAATTGCAGTCGTATTATTTCAGTCGGTATTAACCTCAAAAAAAATGGACGAACTGAAAGAACGAAAGCTGCGCTTTTCAATTCCGGGAAGCAATACGGAATCTGCGCACTTCAGAAGTTTTATGTTAGTGAATGAGAACATGATTAAAAGTTGGCATCATGCTGTTCCGGGTGTACAGGAAAAATTATTGAGTGAGATTAAGTATCTGTTATTGCTGGACGCATGGATGTCTAACTCACCGAAAAATCAGGCGAACAGAGGAAAGAATGGAAAGGTAGCATTGGACAAGTGGGAATCGAATCGTAAACTGAAACGTGTAAATGATGCGTTCTTTGCGAATTTACGCGTAACCGGAAATTATGGAATAGATGCGAATCCTGCTGTAGTAAAGCGTTGTATTGCGGTATTGCGTGAACGTTGGCCCAACCAAAAAGATGCGGTAGAACGTTATCCATCCAAAGGGATTCGATAATTACAACCTCCGCACACGCAAGCCCCAGTAACGAGGACCTTCCATTTCGTGGTAAGGATCCATAATGTAATATTTCAATTTATGGCTTTCCCGCAACGGAATTGCGGTGATGATATAACTTTTTCCGGCAACATAATAATCAACTGCAGAATCGCCGGGACATGGCACAGTAACGAAATAAATATTCCGTTGCACCGCATTGTCAACAAACACGGTATATTGAAATTTCATCACAAGGTATGAGGGCTTCTCCGCGCATGTAACGCGCATCACGGGTGTTTCCAATAATTTCATGTTCAATAAAATGGAGTCGCCTTGCAGTAATGCATCAGGTTCCGGACGTGCAATATTAATTTGAACGGAATCCTGCGAGTGCCCTGTTTTTACAGTTTGTTTCAGACGAATGAAATAGCATGCGGAATCTTTTTTATCGGTGCCGTAGAAAACGAAAAATCCGCACGAGTTGGGCGACAATAATGTGATGGCTTCATACACACCAATCGGATGTTTGGTAAGTTGCATACTGCATTGACCACGTTCATCAGGACGAATACCTTTGGGAGCCTTGCGCTTGCGCGATTTGCCGGGATTGGTGTATTGTGCTATTTCGAAGGTTACGACATCGCCGGGTTGTGCGGTTCTTCCTACAACATTTTCAACGGCATAAGTAAAGTTGTTGGGATGTGAGTGCAACGGTCGGTTCGTCCAGCGCGGGGGCTTTATTACACGACTTGAAGTTTGCGAGGAACAAACGGTGTGTAAAATGGATAAGACGAAAATGAGAAAAAGTCGCATGATCAAAGATCACACGACTTTTTCAACTAACCAAACAAGCGTCTATCGAAGTACGTTTACGTGCGTAATACGTTTCATTCTTCTTATTCCATCACACTCCGTGGTGTATTCAATTCTGACCACATACGTGTCCATTTGTACGTATTGCCCTTTGTATTTGCCGTCCCAGCCGGCGTTGATGTCGTTAGAGGTATAAATCAATTGTCCCCAGCGATTAAAAATTTGCATTTCAAAAGTGTTTACCGAACTGCCAACCGCGAAGAATTTATCATTAGTTCCGTTTTCATTTGGAGTAAAAGTATTGGGCACATACAATACGCCTCCGCCTGTTTCTCCAACTACTTCAATGGTATCTGACAAATTGCAATTTGAATTATTGATGACATTCACCCAATACGTTCCGGGTTCAGTTACGGTAATCGTTTGTGTGGTCATGCCGTTGCTCCACAAAAATTGTGATCCCGGATTGCCTGCGTCCAATGTCACACCTTCAATTAATTCACACAATGAAATAGTACTTCCTAAGGTCACGTCTGCCAAAAGACCGATCACAATAGTATCGCTTCCAACGCACTGCCCGGCGCTTACTGTTACGTAGTAAGTTCCTGCAGTATCAATGATGAGTTGATTGTTCGTCGATCCGTCTGACCAAACATAGGAGCTATTTGGTGTAGTAACATCTAGTATTAAAGTTGCAGAAGGACAAATTAAAGTATCGTTACCTAAATCAGGAGTTGGAAGTGGTGTCATCATTACCACAATCGAATCACGGAACGAACAGTTACCGCTGCTGACATCTACCCAATAGATTCCGGCGGTATTCACGGTTATTAATTGTGTAGTTGCTCCGGTGCTCCAGTTGTATTGTGATCCCGGATTTCCGGCATTTAATTGTAAGATAACGCCTTCACAAACTGTTGTATCACTTCCAATGTTCGGGATGCTGAATGTTGATATCACAATGGTGTCGGTTGCAGAACATAAACCATTATCCACCACTACCCAATATGTTCCGGCTACGTTTGCGTTTATGCTAGCGGAGGTCGCGCCTGTACTCCACAAATACGTGCATCCTGCATTGGTTGCATTTAATGGAATATTAAACGGCCCGCAGATCGTGGTATCGTTACCCAAATTGACAATTGGTTCAGGTAAGATCGTCATGACTAATTGAAACGTATCCGCAAAATTGCAACTGAGCGAATCAATAGCTACTAACGTTACTGTATACGTTCCTGCGGTTGTCCAGGCGTGTGAAGGCGCAGCATTTGTATCAATGGGTGAACCATCACCGAAATCCCATAAGTAGTTTACAGCATTTAACGATCCGTTACTGAAATTCGCTGATTGATTCACACACACTGTATCGGATGGAGCAGCAGTTGCAGTTGCATTTACACCTACAGCCTGAAAGTCAATTTTGAAAACAGCAACATCGTAACTGCCGGCCAAATTGTTAGGTGCATAAGCTCCCGGAGTTGTGGGATAGTTCATCGCACCCTGACAAATGGCTTCATAAACAATTCCATTCGGATCAAATCGTGAAGTGCCTCCATCAACATGTTCCCAACCTCCGTTTGCACCGAAGTATGTTGCGTATACCATGGAGGTTGCATTCTGATCCAAAACCAATAAATAGAAATCGTTACCGTCCGTAATCGGTTGAATGCAATTAGGACTTACCGTGTACGCTGCGACTGCTCCCCAACCTGCCGCATAAATATTGCCGCAGATGTCCACCATAAATGCTGTGGGAGAAATTTTATTCATTGTAGTGCCATCACCAAAAACGGAATGTACTAAACGTGATGTCAACGTTTGATTGAATTTGGAAATGTATTGTGCACTTCCCGGAACACCGTACGCTCCTGCAGTTGGCGCTTGTGGCGCATCGGATTGACCGTAAATAAATACATCACCGTTCTGATCAAGATCAATAAAGAATGCGTAATCCGGAGCTGCGGTACCAACAATGGTAGAAGCACTCAATACGCTGGCATTACCGCCGAGGTATATAATAAAACCATCGTGATTGCCTTGTGCTGTGGTTTGGTAAGCTCCGCCTGTTGTAGGAAAGTTGTTACTGTTGGTTGCTCCCGCAGCGTATATATCGCCTGATGTGGTTAGTCGTAATCCGAAACACGCATCATCATTGGCTCCGCCGATATATGTAGCATATGTCATTGCGGTAAGTAAAGGATTCATTTTAAATACAACCCCATCTTGACCACCATTTTGTGTATTGTCATATGAACCGGGAGTTACCGGAAAGTTGGTAGAACGTGTCATGGATGCGATGTATGGATTGCCCGCTGCATCAACAATTACTTCACCGCGGTAAGTATCACCATAGTTGGGTGCTACCATGTTGTTTCCATCTTGTCCGCTACCGCCCACGAATGTAGAACCAATCAATACCGTTCCCGTGGTGTTAAACTTCGACACGATAATGTCCATGTCGTTTCCTGAAGTTCCGTTAAACGTTTTCGACAACTAAACTGTGCGGATAATCGCTCGTAGAACTTCCAAGATAAGTAGCATACAATAAGGCAGAACCGTTGGAGCTTAATTTGCTGATGGCAATATCAATTTGCCCGCCGAACGTACTCTGTATAGCGCCGGGAGTAACAGGGTAGCCCGGGCCGAAAGAAATGGCACCGGTATAAATATTTCCTGCAGCATCATATGTTGCACAATGTCCGTAATTCGTAGCAGTTGAACCAGAATAGGTAGACGCTACCAGGATCGGATCAATGATTAATGCAGCACTTTTATCGTATCCATTCGGAAAGTCAAAACCAACTTCGCCGTTCGTAATGCGATAGCGACATTTTACAATTTTCTTTTTCCCTTCAATGATTTGATAAGCAATAGGTATGTGTTCCGTGATAACGCCCACGCTGGTTTTCATTACTAATGTACCGGCACGATCGATGGAGAGTTGTTCAACACCTTGATAATTCCAATGAACAAGCCCGATATCTGCACCGGGAGCCACAATGAAATCGTATTTCAAATTATTTTCCTTCGCATAATACAATACATCCACTCCGGGATACAGGTCGAAAATTCTTACTTGTTCATACAGCTTAACGTCTGAACGCCAGCGGGCTTGTTTTCCTTTATAGTAGTTTCTGTAGTCGGGGTATTGACCAAAATGTTGCACTAACGGATCTGTCGCTGCACCGATAAAGTTCATTTTATATGCATGAAGATTTACGGTGGCATGTGGGTCCATGTTTGTTTTATGATGCCCATCTTCATGAATAGTTTCCAGTTGTTCAGGATTGTATTGAACAGTAGTGATCGTGCTTTTTTCGATAAAAACACGTGCTCCGGGAATATCGGTCATGTAATGAACCTGTTGCGGCCATTGACCTGCATTGTGTTCAAATCGTATGCCGGAAGATAGAATTTTTCCTTCCTGTATCTGTTGTGCGGACATACACCAGCCGAATAAAGCAGCCAGAGCCGTCGCTAAAAATTTTGATCTCATGTGTTTCATGAGTGAAGTCAATAATTTTGCCGTTTACCACCTCACGCGTTCTATGGTGTAAAGTACTTCAATTCGACACTCAAAGCAAATGCATTTTTGATAAGTGGTAAATATAGGATGCTCTAATTCTTACGAGTTCAAAATTCCGTCTACCTGTATTTTGAGAACTCCATCGAACAAGAAAAAATGGTACTTTAGCGCTCTGTTAATCAAACATTAAAACAACACATTATGGCCTATTTGTTTACTTCCGAGTCAGTTTCTGAAGGGCACCCGGATAAAGTTGCGGACCAAATTTCGGACGCATTAATTGATCACTTTTTGGCATACGATGCATCTTCTAAAGTTGCTTGTGAAACGTTGGTAACAACCGGACAAGTGGTTTTGGCAGGTGAAGTGAAATCGGAAGCTTACCTGGATGTTCAGGAAATTGCACGCGAAGTAATTCGTAAAATCGGATACACGAAAGCAGAATATATGTTTGAAGCAAATTCCTGCGGTGTGTTATCTGCTATCCACGAACAATCTCCGGATATCAACCAGGGTGTGGAGCGTAAGAAGCCGGAGGAGCAAGGTGCAGGCGACCAGGGTATGATGTTTGGTTATGCGAACCGCGACACAGATAACTTCATGCCATTGCCTTTGGAATTGTCGCACTTGTTGTTGCTGGAGTTGGCTGCTATTCGTCGCGAAGGAAAACAAATGAAATACTTACGTCCGGATTCAAAGAGTCAGGTTACGATTGAATACAACGATAATCACCAGCCAATTCGTATTGATACGATTGTTATCTCTACACAGCACGATGATTTTGCAACTGAAAAGAAAATGCAGGAGCAAATCGAGAAAGACGTGAAAGCGGTTTTGATTCCTCGTGTGATGAAGAAATTGCCTAAGCGTGTTCAGGCGTTGTTCAACAGCAAAATTGTTTACCATATCAACCCTACCGGGAAGTTCGTAATTGGCGGACCTCACGGCGATACCGGCTTAACAGGTCGTAAGATTATCGTTGATACGTACGGTGGAAAAGGTGCTCACGGTGGTGGTGCATTCTCCGGAAAAGATCCTTCTAAAGTGGATCGTTCTGCTGCTTATGCTACACGTCACATTGCTAAGCATTTGGTTGCTGCCGGTGTATGCGACGAGGCATTGGTACAAGTAGCTTACGCTATTGGTGTTGCGAAGCCTGTCGGTTTGTACGTAAACACATACGGTACTGCAAAGGTTAAAATGTCTGACGGTGAGATCGCAAAAGTGCTGGAAGGTTTGAAGGAATTCGATATGCGTCCATACTTTATCGAAAAACGTTTCAACTTACGTACACCAATCTATAGCGAAACAGCAGCATACGGTCACATGGGTCGTGAAAGCAAAGTTGTTGAGAAGGTGTTCAACAAAGGGAAGAAGAACGAGAAGAAGATGAAGGTGAAGTTGTTCCCTTGGGAAGAGTTAAATGCTGTGCCGGTTGTAAAGAAGGCATTCAAAATTAAATAAATGAGAAAGGGCTGTTGAAAGACGGCCCTTTTTTGTTGGATAACTTACGAGACTATTTATTCCCCGTTAATTCTTTAAACACATCTTCCAGTTTGCGTTCTTCACGATTCATTTCCAATACAGCGAGTTGATGATCCACCGCGAATTTGAAAATGTCCTGACGCAGGTCGCGCGCTGTGGCGGTAACAATATGATAAGTGTTGGGAGCAAGTTGCTCGACACTTTCCACACCCGATAAACGTTTCAATTTATTGACATCTGCCGCTGCACTGAATTCGACGCGAATCACAATTCGATTTTGATCGCCTTGTTGCAATACTTCGGTTTCTTTATCGGTAACAATTTTTCCTTTGTTAATGATGATCACACGATCGCACAGAATTTCTACTTCCTGCATGATGTGCGTGCTTAACATAACGGTTTTTTGTTTGCCTACTTGCTTAATTAATTCACGAATTTCCGCCAACTGATTCGGATCAAGACCTGTAGTAGGTTCGTCCAGAATCAACACCTGAGGATCGTGAATTAAAGCTTGCGCTAATCCGACACGCTGACGATAACCTTTGGAAAGTTGACCTATACGTTTGTGTTGTTCTACTTCCAGCCCGGTAATGTCAATCATTTCACGAATGCGCTGTTGCACATTATTTATTTTGTGAAGTCCGGCTATAAATTCAAGATATTCCTTCACGTACATGTCTAAATACAGCGGATTGTGTTCCGGCAAATAACCAACACTCTTGCGCACATCCAGCGACTGCGTCATGACATCGAAACCATTAACGGAAGCTTTTCCTGCACTAGGCGGAATAAAGCAGGTTAGGATTTTCATCATGGTCGATTTCCCCGCACCGTTTGGTCCCAAAAACCCCACGATTTCTCCGGTCTTTACTTCGAAAGACACGTTGTCTAACGCGCGCTGCGTGCCATACAACTTACTGATATATTCAACTTTTATAGACACAATCGATAAATTTTAAACGAATTTACCAAATACTTATTGCAGAACAGATATGAATTGTGGAAATACATCACTTCACGGGAACTTGTACCTTTAATGCAATGAAAGGAATTGTTATCAGATCAACAGGAAGTTGGTACACCGTTGGTATTTTGAAGGGAGAGCGTGTGGAGCGTGTGGAATGCCGTATCGCAGGCTTGTTTCGCATTAAAGGACTCAATGTCAAAAATACCAATCCGTTTGCTGTAGGCGATGAAGTTGAAGTGGAAGAAGACAAGGGCGATTACGTTATTACTAAATTGCACGAACGGAGGAATTATATCATTCGTCGTTCCACCAAATTATCCAAGCAGACACACATCATTGCAGCGAATATCGATCATGCTTATGTGATGGCGACATTGATTGAGCCACGAACATCAACAGGATTTATCGATCGTTTTTTTGTAACGGCTGAAGCGTACGCGATTCCTGCATCCGTAATTTTTAATAAAAAAGATTTGCTGGAGTTGGATGAGTTGGATTATGTGGAACAGTTGATGCAGCTCTATCGCAATCTGGGTTATGGAGCGTATTTAATTTGTGCTTCTGACGAAGGTGATGTTCCGCAGTTGCAAGAACTCATGCAAGGTAAAATCAATTTAATTGCCGGGCATAGTGGTGTTGGGAAGAGCACGTTAATCAATGCATTGGAACCTTCATTGAATTTAAAGACGGGAGAAATTTCACGTGTACACAGTAAAGGAATGCACACTACTACTTTTGCCGAAATGCATGAATTGGGCGGAGGCGGATGGATCATTGATACGCCGGGCATTAAGGAGTTGGGTATTGTTGATATGGAGAAGGAAGAGTTGTCGCATTATTTTCCTGAAATGCGCGATTTACTTGGCGCGTGTAAATACAACGGGTGTCTACATGACAGAGAGCCGGGCTGTGCCGTTATTGCAGGTGTTGAAACCGGGAAGATTGCGTTAACACGTTACGAGTGTTATTTGCAAATATTGAACGGAGAAGAACTGGAAAAGGAATACGATTAAAATTAAAATTATGCGAGTACTGATTCAGCGAGTTAGTGAGGCTGCCGTTCATGTGGACGGTGTTTGTTTGTCTTCAATGCATTCAGGGTTGCTGGTTCTTGCGGGCTTTGAAGCTGAAGATGCTACTGAAGATTTGTTTTGGACGGCACAGAAGATTGTGCAGTTGCGTATTTTTAATGATGAGCAGGGTGTAATGAATTTATCGGTGAAGGAAGTTAACGGTGATATTATTATCGTCTCGCAGTTTACGTTACACGCCGCCACAAAGAAAGGAAATCGACCTTCGTACATCCGCGCTGCAAAACCGGACACAGCAATTCCATTGTATGAGCAATTTGTTGTAATCGTGAGCGAGCAACTCGGCAAAACGGTTGGTACAGGAAAATTTGGTGCCGATATGAAAGTTAGTTTAATTAATGACGGCCCTGTGACTATTTGGATTGATTCAAAGCAGAGGGAGTAATTCTTATGTGGGAAGCATGATATGGCTGCACTAGATAAGATGCTGATGCGTGCGTTACAAATAAGTCGGCTGAATGCGCACGGCATGATTAAAGGAATGTTCATTCAGGTGAATGGTGTTACGGTTACCAATCCTAAATTGTCCGTGCTAAATACGGATACTATAAAAGTTACAGGTGTGTCGAACGCATTAGTTCAAATAGGTCAACCATTGTATTATCAGGTTTATCATAAACCACGAGGAGTGGAGTGTACCTTAAGTGCTGCAATTTCGAATTCATTATTTTATTGTTTTGAAGGACTTGAGCTATACCCTGTTGGACGACTGGACAAGGATTCGGAAGGTTTGGTATTAATGACCAACGACGGACGATTGTACAAAGCCATTACAACGCACGATACTATTGAAAAGGAGTATGAAGTAACCGTTAACCGAAATATTTCGGATGCTGAATTGTCGCAACTAGCTTCGGGAATCGAAATTATGGGTAGTATTACTTTACCTGCTATCGTTAGTCGTTGTGGTAACAGTAAATTTCGAATTATTTTAAAAGAAGGTCGTAATCGTCAAATTCGACGAATGTGTTACAAATTAAATTTAGAAGTGGAACGGTTAGTTCGTATTCGAATTCACGATTTGATGATAGGCGATTTGAATCCGGGTGAATTTCGAAATGCAACAGCAGGAGAAATAGAACTGTTGCGGAGTTTGTATAAGCATAAATTTATTGGGGGGTAGCAACGTCTTTCAAACTTTCCTTCCAGTTGTGCAATTTTAGTCCGTTTTGCAAAGCATAATTGTTGGTAGGAATATGTCGCATCTGTTCCAATCCTTTAACGGAATCAAGAGTTATGGGAAGCTTTATTCCGAATAATGAAGCAAGTTTTAAAGCCAACTTAATGAACCAAAACGGAATACGCACAAAACGAATCTTCTTATTTAATATTCTCCCGATTTCACTGTAGAACGTGATGTACGGAACAGGATTTTCTTCTGCCGCCACGAACGTTCCTGCGCGATTATTGTTAATGACCAATTCAATAAACTTACACAAGTCATTAACGTGAATAGTTTGTAAAGGCTGCATGGCATTGCCGAACACAGGAACAATGCTTTTAGTTGTCAGGTATTTTTTCATTTCACCAAACAAGCCGCCTTCACCTAAAACCAATCCCGGTTTAACAACCATGTGCGGAGGTCCAAAGAGTTGTTGTATCCGGGATTTTTGTTGACCATATATTGAAGTGGCATCTTCCAATGCGGATAAACTTGACAAGAAAACAATTCTGCGTGTGGCATCTTGTTCTGCCCATTTTAACAGGCGCTCCGCTGCTGTTACGTTTTTGTTATACGCATCGCGGTCATCCTGTCCTTTAATATATGCCGCATGTATAATACAATTTGCGGCATTTAGTTCAGGTGATAATTCATCTTCAATCGAATATAGAATTACAGTGATACTTGCTTGCGAATTATTAGTTGCTTTGCGTTGAAGAGCAAGAACATTACATCCGGCGTTTGCAAAATGCTTACACAGGTGTTGACCAATAAATCCTGAAGCTCCTGTTATGGCAACTGTTCTTGACACGTTGCAAGATACATAAGGATTATGCAGATAGGAACGAGCGCATGGAAATATTGCCATGCTGGAATCCTTCGAAGATGTATTTCTTTTCTTCTTTCGCGTTCATTGTGCCTGTTACGTATAGAAGAGGTAGGAAGTGGTCGTTCGTTGGTACTGCCAGTTGTGCAACTTTACCGTGCTGCTGGTAATTGATTAGTGCAGCATCGTTGCCGCTATCAAGCGCATTTTTAATTTTCGTGTCAAACTCTGATGCCCATGTGTCAACCGGTCCGTTGATATCCTGGAAGTTAGCCATCCCCAAATTGTGCACGATATTTCCGCTTCCCATGATCATTACGCCTTTATTGCGCAGGATACGGAGTTCTTTCGCCAGATTGAAATGGTATTCGGGTGATTTATAATAATCGATACTTAGTTGATAAACGGGAACATCTGCTTGAGGCCAAATGTGTTTGAGTATCGTCCATGCTCCGTGATCTAATCCCATATCGTGGTTTTCATGAACCTGAATAGATTTTACGGATTGAATGGTTTGTTTTGCCATTTCGGGAGAACCCGGTGCAGGATAATTAATCTGATACAACGCTTCCGGAAATCCGCCAAAATCGTAAATAGTTTTTGGTTTCGTTTGCGTGGCAACATGTGTACCGCGTGTAAGCCAATGCGCGGAAATCATCAATACTGCATTTGGCTTCTCTAGTTTATTGCCGAGTTGATTAAGCGCTTGCGTAAATGTGTTGATATAAATGGCATTCATCGGTGAACCATGTCCGATGAAAATAGACGGCATACGTTGTGAAGGCGCGCCGGTTTTGAGTTGCTGAAGATCTGTTAACGACATACTGAATGCTCCGATTCCGCCTGTGGCAGTTAGTTTTATCCAATCGCGACGATTCATGTCACAAAGATAATGTAAGAATATGTACCTACATATAAATAATGTTAAACTCCGGAAGCCACACGATGCGCATTGGCCATTAAGGTTAATGTTAAACCTTTTGCAGGAAGGAAAGTAAATCCTGAACCGTCGGCAACATAAACGTTTTGGGTTCCTTGAAGTAAACCGGTTTCTTGTAACGTTAACTGTTGATGTGTTTTGGAATAGGGTAATGTTCCCGCATAATGAATGCTGGCGCCAATTTGTGGTGAAATAGTTTTTAAAGGAAATGCACCAAGTTTACGCAATGCCCATTTATACGAGCTTACACGTTGTATAGAATTACGCTCTTGTTCTGAAGTGCGCTGATAATAGTAATGCAAACGATCTCCGGTTACGGAACCGGCATCAGGCCGCAACTCTGCGTATTGTCCTTCGCTGAATTGTTCCGGCAAGTGAATTCCGGCTATCAGCAGAGCAGGAGCGAGGTATTGCATGAGCGCACGTCCATCCTGAATGTTGAGCGGTATTTCATTCAGCAATCGGAATAGCATCAGTGAACGATACGTGTACAAACTAGCCATCGCAATATCATTCCCGGCTGCATTGTTATCATGGAATAAGGAAAGTTGTGCGTAGCTGTATTGTCTTTGAACGCCCGCTTGTCCCAGCATTGAAGGAACAAGGCACGGTAAATAATAATACGGATTACATAGCAATGGCACTCTCTTTTTATGATCAGTAGAACGTAAAACAATACGAGCTGATCCTAATGCACCACTGCACAACACCAACTTGCGGGCTCGGAATTGTATTGCTGTTTGAGTCTCACAATGCATCGCATGTACTACAACTCCTTCTTCATATTCTTCAAATCGTGTAACTAAGATGCGTTGCTCTAATTTGAAGTTAGGATGACGTTGCAATTCACGAATAGTAATCCAAGGACGATATGCGGAAAGTTCTTTGTCGTCATAAAATTCCATGTCGCGCAGGTTATTCCCTTTGCGATTTTCTTTGTCCTGAGATAACAACGCAAGCGCAGGTCGTCCGAGATGAAAATGTCGTTGTTGCAAAACGGAACGATTCACCCTGTAGCGTTGTG
>JAJTEY010000005.1 GCA_021299855.1 Bacteroidota bacterium
ATGGGGCGAACCTGTTTGGGTATTGTTGTTATTGGGTTCATCTACCGTTGACTGGCTCATCGGTTTGTACATCGACAAACACAAAGGAACATCGAAAGCGAAAGCGGGAATTGTGTTTTCCGTAATCGTCAATATTTCCTTGCTGGTTGTTTTTAAGTACAGCGGATTTCTTTACGAGAACATCAATGCCTTATTCGGCACTTCGTTGGCTATTCCAACATTTACGCTACCGATAGGAATATCATTCTATACGTTTCAAAGTTTGTCCTATACGATCGATTTGTATCGCAATGAAGTTCCCGTACAGAAGTCGCTCAGTAAATTTTACATGTATGTTAGTTTGTATCCGCAGTTGGTTGCCGGTCCAATTGTGCGCTATCAGCACGTTGTACATGAAATTGATGAACGTAAGTTCAATATCAAAGACATGAGTTCAGGCATTCATCGCTTTTGTATCGGACTCTTTAAGAAAGTGTGCATTGCAAATGTGGCGGCCGAATTTGTAAGCAAATACATGGACGGCGACCTGTCACAACTTTCGACGGGAGAAGCCTGGTTCGGATTGCTGATGTTTTCCGTGCAGATTTATTTCGACTTCTCCGGCTACTCGGATATGGCCATCGGGTTGGGACGACTTTTCGGATTTCACTTTCACGAAAACTTCAACTATCCCTACATCGCAAAGTCGGCAACGGAATTCTGGCGCAGATGGCATATTTCTTTAGGTTCGTTCTTCCGCGATTATGTGTACATTCCATTGGGCGGCAATAAAAAATTCGGCATCAGAAATTTATTTATCGTTTGGTTCTTAACCGGACTGTGGCACGGCGCATCATGGAATTTTATTTTATGGGGATTGTATTTCGGAGTACTCATCTGGATCGAACGCTTGTTTCTGATGAAGGTGCTATCTGCCGCAGGACGAATGTTTAGTCATATGTATTTGCTTATTGTTGCTGTGATAGGCTGGGGATTATTTTACTTCGACAATATGAGTCGCCTGCAACAGTTCTTTAACATGTTATTCGGGCAATCAACGCAAGGACATTGGAATGTTAAACTGGAAGTAGTGCTGCAGGAAAATATGTTCTGGCTGGTTCTTGCCATAGTACTTTGCATGCCGGTTTATAAATATGCTAATCGTATGTTCAAGAAATTCCTAACGAAACGTAATGTGAACTGGATGTGGTTTTTATCCACCGGATTCAACTACGCGTTATTACTATTGGCCACGGCAATGCTCGCAGGAAAAAGTTATAATCCGTTTATTTATTTCCGATTCTGATGATGGCGAAGAAAAGAAATACAGCACGACGGAAATTAGCGTTAATCAACGTGGTGGCATTTGCAACGGTGTTGATGCTGGGAGGTGTTTTGTTTTTCGTTTTACCCAAACAGTCGGTTTCCGAATTTGAAAAACGACGTTTAAGCCCGGTGCCTCAATTCAGTTGGAAAGAGTTACTGCATGGGAAATATATTGATAGTCTGGAATTGTATGTGTCGGACAACTTCCCGATGCGAGAACAATTAGTTGAAATATCCTTCCGTATGAAGGAATCACGTGGCATCAAGAATAAAGAAATCACCTTCTACGCAGCAACAGATATTCGTAAGCCGAAAAAGAAAGTTGAAAATGTGAAGGTCGATGCTAAAGATTCAGCGAAACAGGATTCCGTCATCATAGAAGGTGAAGGCGAGGAAGTGAACAACTTATTCATTTTCGAAGGCGCTGCCATGGAGATATTCGGTGGTAACAATAAAATGGCGCAATCGTATGCAGCTGCAATTAACAAGTATGAGCAGGAATTGCAGGGCAAAGTGAATGTTTACGCAGTGATGATTCCATCTTCAATTGAGTTTAATGCTCCTTCCGAATACCGCAAGATGTCGGTTTCTCAGCGCACTAATATTCAAACAGCCTATAACAGTATGTTGCCGGGAGTTCGCAAAGTAGATGCGTATGGTTCTATTGCGGAACATCAGCGCGAGTATTGTTATTACCGAACGGATCATCACTGGACAGGACGCGGCGCCTTTTATGCCTACACGGCATTTTGCAATTCTGCAGGATTTACTCCTGTGCCATTAACCAATATGGAACGAAAAACGAAAACCAACTTTTTGGGTTCATTGTATTGGTTAACTCGCGATTCACGTTTAAAAGAACGTGCGGACACAGTGGAATATTTTAAGATTCCGGGCAAGTACACGGCTACCGTATTTCCTAAAGGCAGCAAAAAAGGAATGCGCGGAACAATTTATTATGAAACCAAAGGCAGTTATGGTAACTACGGCGTTTTTTTAGGCGGCGATTGGCCTTTGATGAAAATTGAACGTGATGCTGCTGAACCCAAAACAGGTCGCAATGCAATACTGGTAAAGAATTCGTATGGGAATCCATTCGCCACGTATTTGCCTTCACACTTTGACAAGGTATTCGTAGTTGATTATCGCTATTACGAAGGAAGTTTGTTAGATCTTATTGCAACAGAAGGCGTCACTGATCTAATTTTCATCAACGGTGTATTTTCTGCAAATACATCATGGCACATTAACATGGTGACCAAAGTGATGAAAGGAACCGGGCCTCGGAAGTCGAACGATTCGAATAGCAAAAAACAACAAGTTCGTGATTCTGCACTTGCTCCTATTCGTAAGGATTCTGCGGCAATACCGGAAAAAAAAGGTTAAATTCACAGGAAGTGTTATGAGAGAAAAGTTGGGACAAACATTTATCGGAATTGGTGTAGGAACGGCAATCATGCTTACAACAGGCTTTCTGTTGTCGTGTATGGAATCGTCCGAACCACCGGCTAAAGTTGTTACCAACGAGCCGTTTGTACTGCGGATAGACACGTCCATGACTCCGGTAATTAACACACAGTTCAATTACATTCAATTCTATTCGCGTGCTGCATTAACCAACTTTTACAATAACTGGAATCGTTCGAAAGAAAAACAACTATCGTTGGTTCATTTGGGTGACTCGCATTTGCAGAATGATATTTTTCCCGGACAAGTGCGTAAGCACTTACATAAAATACATGGCGATGCCGGACGCGGATTGATCTTCCCCTATTCCACTGCCAAAACCTATTCTTCCATCGAATACAAAACCACACACACCGGAGAATGGGAATGGGGAAAAAGTTTGAGACTTCCGCCTAAACATCCTTTAGGTGTGATCGGAATGAGTTCTTACACGAATCAGGCTAATGCATCATTTACTCTTCAGTTCAATGATCCGGTTCCTGCACATTACGATCGCTTGCGTTTTTATTGCAAGAAAAGTGCGAAGAGTTTTGATGTGGAAATTGACTTTGGTAACGGCAATAAGCAAATCGTACTGATTGATTCTGTTCCCGGAG
Organism: Bacteroidota bacterium; assembly: GCA_021299855.1. Taxonomy (GTDB): domain Bacteria; phylum Bacteroidota; class Bacteroidia; order Palsa-965; family Palsa-965. Next base: position 3,369 of record JAJTEY010000005.1, read on the forward strand.
ATTCCTTGTGTTACTATGAAATACCCGTAGTCAATCCTTCACAAACACTGAAGGTCCGAACGATCAAATCAAAAGCCGGTGAATCCGAACTCGAACAATACGGCATGACCTTAATGAGTTCGAAACCTGAAGGTGCGGTTGTGCACAATTGCGGTGTTGGTGGCGCGATGTACAAATCGGTGTTGTATGAAAAGCTCTTTACGATACAATTACAAACGTTACAACCTGATGTTGTGATTATCGATTTTGGTACGAATGATTACATCTATGATGACAGCATTAAAACAGAACTGGATTCACAAATTGTTCAAGTTATCCGAACGGTTCGTACCGCATCGCCACAAGCCAGTATTATTCTCACCTCAGCACAGGATATGTATTGGAAACAGGAATTAGTGACCAGCGGAGAAAAATTCTCCGACCTTATTCATCGTATAGCCAAAGAACAAGATTGCGGTGTGTTTGACTGGTACTGGATTTCCGGAGGCAGAACAACCATGTTACATTGGATCAACAAGGGTTACGCACAACCTGATGGCATTCATTTAACGATAAAAGGTTATCGCTTAAAAGGTGATTTATTTACGGATGCCGTGCTTAAAACCATTTCATTATACGATGCGCAGCCTCCTCAAAATTCGTTCACGTGTAATTACGATTCTATTCGTGAAGCGCAGAAAAAATTGATGCCTAGTGATTCCCTGAAGCAAATTGCCATGGGAACCGGAGGCAAAGTAAAGGTAAAACACACCGTTGGGAAAGGACAAACGTTAGGCGGAATTGCGCGTAAATACGGCGTTACGGTGGCGCAAATAAAAAAGTGGAATAATCTGCGAAGCGACATGATTCGCGTGGGACAAGTCCTTGTGATTTACAAAGAGCCGAAGAAGAAAAAGAAGTAATTACGCTAATTGCTTATACAGCATCATTAATGCCGTAAGGGCAGCACGTGTAATGTTGCGTTCTCTGTTATCTCCGAATAAGAACTTTTGAGCCACAGTGCCATCAGGGCCTGCGAGCGCAATCCACACAGTGCCCACAGGTTTTTCCGCAGTTCCACCGTCAGGACCCGCAATACCGGAAGTTGCCAATGCATAATCTGCACCAATAATTTTTCGCGCCTGTTGTGCCATCGCCGTTACCACTTCTTCGCTGACTGCGCCGTTATTTTGAATTAAATCCTGAGGTATTTGCAGCAAATCTGTTTTTGCTTTGTTCGCATAGGTTAACGTACTTCCCAAGTAGTAAGCTGAACTTCCGGGCACACCTGTTATTAAATGCGCTATGTATCCGCCGGTGCAACTTTCTGCGGTGCATAACGTTTTGCCGGATGCCTTTAATCGTTCACCCAACGCCACAGGTAATGAAATATCCTCCGTAGCAAACGTCCATTTTTCAATTAACGGCAATAACTTTTGTACTGCATCATCCAACAATGTACTGCAATGCTCACGATCGGCTCCGTCAATCATTACCCGCAAGCGCACAATTCCCGGAGCGGGCAAATACGCGAGTTTCATTCCTGCAGCTGTAATTTCATCCTCCCATTGTTCAATGCGCTCAGCCAAAACCGACTCACCAATTCCCTGCGTCATGATGGTGCGCTGCAGAACAACGGGCATTTCAAATCGTTGACGAAGCAGCGGTAATACCTGCTCACTGAATAAACTTTTCATTTCGTAGGGAACACCGGGTAACGAAACAACGACTACTCCTTCAGCATCGAACCACATCCCCGGAGCTGTTCCGTTAAAATTGCGCAGCGCTTTACATGATGCAGGAACTAACGCTTGCTTTCGATTAACATCCGAAACCGTTTTACCGAACTTGGAAAAAAACAACTCCACATCGGCTAACACCTCGGCATTCATTACTAATTCGGTCCGAAAGTATTCAGCTAAAGTTACCTTGGTAATATCATCTTTAGTTGGACCAAGTCCGCCGGTAATAATTACAATTTCTGCACGTTTTCTTGCTGCATCCAACGCCCCTAAAATCGCTTCTTTGGTGTCACTTACGGCAGTTCGTTGCACCACCCGAATGCCGTTGTAAGTCAATTCGGCGCCGATAAATGCGGAATTGGTATCAATAACCTGACCGATCAACAACTCGTCTCCGATGGTAATAATTTCTGCCTTCATAGTTCACAAAGGTAATGGCAAGTCAAATAATCTAGACTTCCGCATAATTTGGCTCGCAATTTGTAGATTTGTTAAGAACACAAAAGCAGTCAACATGAAAAAGATCCTCGCATTGGCAGTAAGCGGCATTGTACTGTTTACCGCATGTACCGAATTAAATAAAGCATTATCTCAGGCCGGAGCGATGTCCGGAGCCGGCAGTGGCGCATTAACCGCTGCAGAAATTGTTCAGGGTTTAAAAGAAGCCTTGAATCAGGGAACCAACAAAGGAGTGGCGAAAGCGTCTGCAACTGACGGGTTCTTTAAAAATCCATTGATCTTTATTCCGTTCCCTCCGGCAGCTCAGAAAGTAAAAAATTTCTGCCTGAATTTAGGTTTGAAAGGGCAAGTGGATAAATTTGAATTGACTTTAAACCGTGCTGCTGAAGATGCTGCGAAAGAAGCGGGACCAATATTTCTGAATGCTATCAAAACGATGACTGTTCAGGATGGTTTAGGAATCCTTCGTGGTGCAGATACATCGGCTACAAATTATCTCCGTACGAAATGTACTGCAGATATGATTACAAAGTTCAAACCGAAAGTTCAGGCAGCTACTCAAAAAGTAGAATTAACCAAACACTGGACTCCGCTTGCCTCGGCTTACAACAAGATTCCAACTAACCAGCCTGTAAATCCGGATTTGGATCAGTATGTGACAGACAAAGGGATTGACGGCGTATTTAAATTGGTAGGTCAAGAAGAGAAAAACATTCGCACTAATCCTGCGGCACGAGGAACCCAAATTTTACAGAAGGTATTCGGTTCCAAAGAAAATCCGCACAACAAATAATAATCTCTCTCTATGTTAAATGAAAAAGACAGTCCGCAGACTGTCTTTTTCATTTACTACTTCATTTCTTATCAGTAAGCAGTGTAAGAGCCACCCAAGTCAATTCCTGAATATTTTCCCTCACGAGGTTTAATACTCAACACCGGAATCTTGGAATGATTAACAATTTGTTTAGCCTTTGGACCTAAGAAAATACCGGTCATTTCAGATTCATGATCCGTCATAATCACAATAAGATCTGCATTTACCCGGTGTCCGTACTTCAATGCTTCAATTGCAAGATTGCTTCCTTCGATTGTGTTTCTGGAGAATGGAACACCTGCTTTTTGAACCGCATGTTCTACCTGATCCAATACGATCTGCAACTTGTCGTATTCCGAAGCTTCATTAGATTCCAGCAACCCGATAATATGAATCTTAGCTGCATAAGCAGATGCCAGATCCACCGCTTCATCTACCTTTTCACGGGAATGTTGGGAGCGATCAATTGGCAATACAATATTTTTAAACCCTAAGTGTGTAGCATGAGTTTGCACCGTCAACACCGGACAAGGAGCCAATGTCACTACTTTATGCGCGTTACTTCCGATAAACAACTCTTCGAATCCTTTGGCTCCGTGTGTTCCCATCACCACCAAATCGAACAACTGTTCATTTACGATAGTAATTACCTCCTGCCCCACTTGCCCACGAGCTGAGGAAGTAGAAGGACGAATTCCGTAATTTTTGTAAACGTCTTCGGCAGCCTCGTTTAACTTCTGCTCCACAATTTTATTTAGCGTATCATGATTTTCGATACGCATGATCGGTTCCGGGATCTCGAAATAATATTCACTGACCGGCATTACGTGCAACATGTGCAAATCAGCTTTCATTAAACGCGCCATAAAAGCTGCATGCTCCAATGCCAACATACCGGTTTCAGAAAAGTCAATCGGTACAAGAATCTTTTTTAGTTTTAAACTCATATCGCGGATGATTTGGTTATTTGGATAAAGGTAGTAGTTGAGTGGAATAATGAAAATCAGTTTTGTACGTTATCCGACTGATTCTTGTCAGGAAAAAAAAAGGTCGCTTTACTCAGCGACCTTTTATTAATAGCAAAAGCTAACGTATTAGTAAGGCAAGAATTCTGTTGTATCCTTCTTTGGAGAAGGAACTACAGACATTACAGGAATATCGGACTTGTTGATAATTTCCTGCGCAGCTGAGCCGATGAAATACTCGGTAATATCGGTTTCCTGTTGCGTCATGATCAACAACAAATCGCCTTCTACTTTATTGGAATAATCAACGATGATTTGTCCCAACGACTCTTCACCCTTAATTCCCTTGATAATTTCAGCTGTACAGCGAATTCCGGATTTCTCAATAAATGCCTTCACCTGTGCCAACTGGCGAGTCAATCGATTAACGATAAACTCGTCATTAGTAAATAACACGGAGCACACACGAACATCTGAACTGTACAATTTCGCAAATTCAATTGCTTTGTTCACCTTTTCACGTGTTTCAGTTGTTAAATCCAACGGCACTACAATATTCTTACAACCGTCACGGTGGTGTTTCCCTTTAATTGTAATTACCGGCACTTGAGATTCACGAACAACACGCAATGCGTTAGAACCGATAAATCGCTTGCGAATATTCCCTGCACCGCTGGTTCCCATCACGATGAACTTCGCGCTCAACATATCGGCAACCTCAGCTACTTTTTCGTAAACTGAACCGTGTGCAACTACTTTCTGAACTACAACACCTTGCTCTTTCTCCGTCTTCTCAATGAGCTCATCCATTTTTTGGTTCACTTCTTTACGAATTTCCTCTTCATGAGAAGAACCGATTAGACGAGAAAACAAACCGGACGTTTCCATAACGTACAACAGCGTAATTTCTCCGTTGATCATTTTCGCCAAATGAGCGGCCTGTTCCAACGCAATCAGTGATTGTTCACCGAAATCGGTCGGCACAACGATTTTGTTCAGATTTTGACTCATATCTCCTTAACAGTCAGGTTGTTGTAGAGTAATTAGTGTTGGTTTTATCCTGAAAGTGCAACAAAATTACGACAAATAAACGGCTTTTCAAAAGTGGTATAAGTTGTCAGGAAGCGTTGGGTTCAGTTGACGTGATTACCTTTACGAAAATCAAAAACACGTTTTATGAAAGAACGTTTGGCGGAATCGGAACTGGTACTCAATCCTGATAACAGCATTTACCACCTAAAACTGCATCCTGAGCAGATTGCGCATAAGATCATCGTAGTTGGCGATCAGGCGCGAGTAGCAACAGTTTCAGACCGATTCGATTCCATAGAGCATCGCGTTCAAAACCGTGAATTCATAACGCATACCGGTCGTGTGGGGAGCACGCGAATTACAGCGCTTTCCACAGGCATAGGAACCGATAACATTGATATCGTGTTGAACGAACTGGATGCCCTTGTAAATATCGAATTAACTGCCCGAGAAATAAAAAACGAAAGCGCTTCACTAGAAATTATCCGTATCGGAACATCGGGCGCTTTGCATGCAGATATTCCGGTAGATTCGTTTGTTGCTTCATCTTATGGAATGGGATTCGACGGTTTGCTCAACTATTACGCCGGCATGAAGCACGTGGACGAGCCTAATCTGGTCAATTCGTTTATGAAACACGCCGGATGGTTGCCGGGTATGCCTTATCCCTATACTGTTGCAGGGTCGGATCGTTTATTAAAACAAATTGCACACGACATGACGCAAGGCATAACGGCTACAGCACCCGGTTTTTATGGTCCGCAAGGAAGACAACTTCGCCTTGCTGCAGCCAAACCTGATCTTAACGAATTGCTGGGCAGTTATTCCTTTAACGGACATCGCATCACGAATTTCGAAATGGAAACATCTGCCCTCTACGGTTTGGGTAAAATGCTCGGTCACGACTGTATGACGGTGTGCGCGATCATCGCCAATCGTGCGGCCGGACAATACAGCAAAAATTACAAACCGGTCATCGCAAAGCTCATCGATACGGTTATTGAACGTTTCGTTGTGTAAAACTGTTGGAACAGTTCGGGAACAAAAGGCAGCCCTCAAACGTATATTTGTTTGAGTATCCGCTATTATGCCCGACAAAAACGAAATAAATGCCCTGATCAGTTTGCTGGATGACCCTGATGAAGCGGTTTTTCGGCATATTCGTGAAAAACTGCTTTCGCTTGGCGAAGAAGTAATTCCGGAATTGGAGTCCGCTTGGGAAAGTTCCTTTGATGCTGTTTTTCAGGAACGGGTAGAAAATATTATTCAAAGTATACAGTTTGATCGTGTAAAGCACGAATTAATGGCTTGGGCACTTCCCGGTCATCAGGACCTATTGGAGGGTGCGTTATTGATTGCCAAATATCAATATCCTGATTTGAACGAAATCCAGGTTCGGAAATATCTGGATCAGATGAAGCAGGATATTTGGCTGGAACTGAATAACAATTTAACGGCACTCGAAAAAGTTCGCGTTATCAATCACATCATATTTGATGTTCATGGTTTTGGTGGTAACACAACTAATTTTCATGCACCTCAGAATTCACTGATAAACACAGTTCTTGAAACGAAGCGCGGTAATCAAGTGAGTTTATCGATCATTTACGCTGTAATTGCTCAGGACTTACACATTCCGATTTACGGTGTCAATCTGCCGGAACATTTCATATTGGCTTATGTAGATCAAGGAGGAACGAGTGACGTTGTAACCGATGATCCGGAGCGTGTGTTGTTTTATATCAATCCATTCAGTCGTGGATCAGTTGTAAGCAAAAAAGAAATTGACGCTTTTATTCGTCAGCATCGTTTAGAAGAGAAGTCGGAGTTTTATACGCCTTGCTCCAATCTGGTAATTATTAAGCGCTTGCTGAACAATCTCCTTCATGCTTACGAAAAGTTGGGCTACGCTTTAAAGGTGGATGAAATCCGTCGATTAATATTGGCAATAAGCTAATTTATCGCCACCAGAATTACTTACCGGATTATTCTCAAAATCGTACGCGCGATAATTTTCAGATCCGTAATTAATCCGCTTTCGTTAATGTAACGAGCATTTAATTTAAGCTTGGCCGGCATTACTTCTTTGATGTAGGTCTCTTCCGGATTGTCTGATTTTGCCAACAACTCATTTTCTTCAAAATATTCTAAGGATGCGTGATCCGTAATTCCGGGACGAACAGATAACACCTTTCGTTGTTCATCGGAATATAAATCTACATACTTCCGCACTTCGGGTCTTGGACCTACTAAACTCATGTCGCCCAACAAGACGTTAATCAATTGGGGCAATTCATCCAACTTATATTTTCGAAGAAAATAACCTGCGCGAGTGATGCGAGGATCACGCCCTCCGACAGTCAACAAACCTTTTTTGTCGGCATCGGGAACCATGCTTCGGAATTTCCACAACTTGAAATCAACTCCATTCCTGCCTACACGAATTTGCTTATAGAACACGCCTCCTCTACTTTCCATACTGATCCAAATGCCAAGAAAAAGGAAGAGCGGCAGCAGTATCAATAAGCCAATGAATGATGCAACAATGTCGCAAAGTCGTTTCATGCGAGTCCTGTTCCAATAACTTTATGCACAGCAATAACCACTGCCTGAACAACCTGTTTTACTTGTTCTTCCGTGATGTCGTAAAAAATCGGAAGTGAAATTTCGCGTGAAAAATTGTCGTACGTCGTTGGGTAATTCTTGATATCATAACCCGAATTACGATAGAAGCTCATCATCGGAACGGGAATAAAATGCACGTTAACAGAAACATCTTGATCGAAAATGTGTTGTATGATCTGATCCCGTTGCGTTTCAGATATTCCCTTTATTCTTAACGGATATAAATGATAACAAGTTGTTGTATTATCGTTTTGCAGAATAGGTAATTCCGCCCAATCGTAGGCACTTAAGATCCAGCTGTATTGCTCGGCAACTTTACGACGCTTCACCAACGTGTCATTATCGTAACGTTCCAATTCTACTAATCCGATCGCGGCCATAATATCCGTCATGTTGCACTTGTATCCGGGTTCGATGATATCGTACTTCCAGTTACCCTTTTGCATTTTAGCCAAAGCATCTTTGTTTTGACCGTGAAGCGTTTTAATGCACAAATAATTATAAATCGCCTGATTATCGAATGGTGCAGGCAAATTCAACGCCACTGCTCCTCCTTCTGCAGTGGTCAAATTCTTAACCGCGTGAAAAGAAAATACGGTAACGTCCGTTAACGCACCCGTCTTTCTCCCCTTATAAAGAGCGCCCATAGAATGCGCCGCGTCCGATAATATCATGATTCGCCCCAATTGCTGTTGCTCCGGCGTTGCAGGAACAAAAACCGATCGACGTGCTTCCGCCAATTTATTAATGGCGTCATAATCACAAGGAAATCCTCCAAAATCAACGGGCATGATCACCTTGGTTTTTGGAGTAATTGCTTTTTCAATAGCAGAAACGTTGATATTAAAATCATCCGCATTGACATCCACAAATACCGGAGTTGCTCCACAGTGCATAACGACATTGGCTGTCGCGGAATACGTGTATGCCGGCAAAATCACTTCATCTCCCGGTTTAACTCCAAACCAGCGCAACATAATTTCTAAACCTGCAGTTGCCGAATTCAAACACAATGTAGCAGGAGCCTGATAGTAGGTTGATAATTCTTTTTCGAACCGTTTTGTTTTTGGACCTGTAGTAATCCAACCACTACGAAGTGTATCCGTAACTTCATCAATAATTTTCTGATCGATACGAGGTGGAGAAAACGGCACCATAGCTATTGAGTCTTTTTACTGTGAAGAAATTAATCGGGCAGAAACACTTTGCGATCTGCAGAGAACAAAAGTATTGAATATAAAAATCCGACATACATGGTTCCTGCCTGCAACTGTAAAATGGATTCCGGAATCATATTGATGGTTAGTAGTCCGCCAACAATTACAATTATGCCCAAACGTGCACGTATTGCCCACAGCACAACACCTAAAGTTAAAGTCAGCAATACCGCCAATCCCAACCAACCAAGTGCCAATCCTGTCTGAAAAAACTGACTATGTGCATTTAACTTTTTCTCGAATGCACCCGTCATTCCCGACTCCTCGTACTTATTCATTAGTTCATCCTGCACATCGCCGGTTCCATATCCATACAACGGTGCATCCATTATTAACACTGCATCCGCACTCCAGATCAACATCCGCACTTCGCTACTTTCGGATGAAGTTGGATCAACAACTTTATTACCCGACAAACTCGTCATCATGCGTTGAAATGTTTCTTCTAATCGCGGAGAAGTTTGAATAGCCAGCCATGCTCCTCCAACAAGCACGAATAGTGCAATAGCCCCGCTAACATATCGTTTAAAGCGTATTACCGCGTATACGGTGTAAAAAATCAGCACGGCCGCCAATGACAAGAAACCCATTTTAGAAGACAACAGAAAAACGATAAATGCAAAAAATAAGCCCAACAAAGTTGCAATCAACTTATTTCGGGATGATTCATTCTTGAGCAACACTCCATGAAAAAGAAATACAATGCCGGACACGAAATACAATGCCAGATACGATGGGTGCATAATATTTTCCGTGAAGGTCTGATACACGAAAGTACTTGTTCCCAGTTCAGAATAGCGCAGCGCGCCACGCACGATCATAAAAACACCAACCCCAATCAATCCAATAACGAAAGCAATAAAGACTTTTCTGGTTTCTTTTTCAGTTAAGCGAATGGATGCAAATACGATGGATAGCAAGAATACAGGAATCTTGACCTGAATACTGTTTAGCGCTTCATCATGATTATCCGACCATAATATTCCGAGCACATACAACGCAGTAAATACAATAAAAACAGCCAACCAAGGTGCATTGCGCATATTATTCCATTTATCCTTCCAATTTGGATTTAATAACCAAAATAAAACGAGAAAGGTGGAAAATTGAGAAGTTAAAAAATTAAACGGCAGTAGCGCGCAACACAGCAGCAGCAGGAATCGCATTGTTGAATCTGTTATCGTTGCGTATCGTGACATTACCCGATTTGTTTTTTGCGAATGCCTTCCAACTTTTGAAACAGCGCTGAAGCAATTTTATTTCGTTCAAACTTTTCGCTTACGTACGCTCTACCGCGCTTACCCCATTCCTTCGCTTGTTCCGCATGCCGGCTAACAAACAACACGGCATCAGCCAACGCCTGCTCATTTTCCGGTTCAAAATGTAAACCTGCATTAGCTTCATTAATAAAAAGTGTTTTGGCTTCACCATCAATTCCCAATAGCACGGGCTTTTCCATAGCCAGATTTTCAAACACTTTAGAAGGAATTGCACCTTTGAATAAGTCCAATTTACGCAATGGAAGTACAGCACAATCAATCATCGCGACAAATGAAGGCATTAAGGTTTTAGGAATTGCATCCAAAAAAATAACGTTATCCAATGCCCATTCTGTTCGTAGCTGTTTCAATCGTTCTTTTTCAGGACCTTCCCCCAAGAGCACGAATTTAATATCGTTGTGATCTTTTAGGAGACGTGCTGCTTTGAGAATAACCTCAAGACCTTGAGCATGACCAATAATGCCACCATAAAAAAACACCTTGTCTGTAGGCTTTAATCCGTGCACATTTCTCTCCTGCGCTACAACATGCTTCGGATCATACAACGAAATATCCACGCCATTAGGTAGCCAATACACCTCTTTATTTGGAAATCGAGATTTGATGTTGTGAACAATACCCTGCGTTTGACCCGTTATCAAAACCGATTTACGATACAAGAATTCTTCCAGCGCAGTCGAAATTCGAAGCAAGAACGTGTTCTTTACCAGTCCAAGTTTTTCCGCACTTTCCGGCCATAAATCGGACACATTAAAAATCATTGGAGTGCGCTTAAAACGCGATAACAGAAACGCTGTAATTCCCAGAAACAAAGGCGGTGATTCACAAATCAAAAAATGGCCACGTTTCATTCTAAAACACCCAATCCAAAATGCACTAAATACAAACGAAAAATAATTAAGTAAACGAGGCAGAATCGATTTTGATTGCGGCACATAAATCCAACATCGTGTTACAGGAATTCCGTCTATTTCTTCTTCCACACGCCATTTCCCGCGATAGCCTTCTGCAATTTTCATGTGCGGATAATTGGGCATTGCGGTAATTACGCGAACATCTGCACCCAAAGCTTTCAATCGAACAGCCAGTTCCGACAAGCGATTTTGCGGAGCCCCAACTTCGGGTGGATAGTATTGAGATAAAATGACAATTTTCATGGCATCATTTTATCGTAAAGCGATTCAACAGTATCGAGATTTTTCTCCCAATCATAATTTTCCAAAACACGTTGTCGCGCAGCATCACCCATTTGCTTACGAAGTTCTAGATTATTCAGCAAATGTAGTATAGCATCCGCGGCTTTGCCCGGTTCGTTTTTGGGAACGACAAGTGCGGTAATGCCGGAAACTGCAACTTCCTGAAAGCCGGATGCATTACTCACTACTGCCGGTTTTCCGCAAGCCATGGCTTCGACAAGGGCTACACCGAAACTTTCTTCTCGCGATAATGCCACAAATACATCAAAACTTCTGTGGCAGTCGGGAACTTGGTGATGTTCAATTTGTCCTAAAAAAGTAACAACGTCATCACATTTCAACTCCCCGGTTAATTGCTCCAAGTGCTTACGCTGTGAACCATCACCACCAATGATTAATCGTACGTTCCCCGTAAATCGTTGGCGAACTTCCGCGAACGCTGTAATCAACGTATCAATGCCATAAGCAGGTTCCAATGATTTCACGGTACCGATAATTATTTCGTTCGGGTGTCGTAGTGATGCGGACACTCCGGGAGAAAACAAATTCACATCAACTCCAAACGGTGTAACAGCAACGCTTCCGGAATAGTATTTCCTAATTTCCCGCGCCATTACATGACTGGTAGAAAAAACGCCCTTGGCTCGATTCAGGTTGAATTGAATCATTTTTTTGTGCAAGAAACTGCGTGATGCAAAATCGTAAATATCCGATCCCCAAACAGAGATCACAAAAGGTTGAAATCGACTTAATGCACCCAGCAATCCGTATGAAGTTGCATAATGGGCATGAACCAAATGCGGTTGAAATGAAGTAATGATTTTTTTGAGATATGGCAGCAACTTCACGTACTTCAATTTACCCGCTAAACCGCCTTGAAAAGTTGCAGTTGAAAAACCATGCTCATCAAACACCTGAATGTTCGGATAAGTTGTCCACCACTTTAACTCACTTTTTCGAAGACTGAAGATACCTACTTCATAACCGCGTGTTGCCAAAGAAATTGCCCATTTGCGCGTATGAGAGGAATCCACATCGGACAAGAATAATATTCTTCGTGCCATTGTGGTAAAAATAGAAAATTCGATCCACCTGCCGGTACAAGAATTACTTCACTATGGCACATTCTATCCGCTGCAGCAGGATTATGTACATTTGATAACAGTAATTGTTTCTTCCGGTACATATGAATCGACCGAAAATAGCCTTTATCAGTGAACAGGATGCGAGGGACAAGCGCTCGTGGTCGGGTACACAATACTTTATATGGCAAGCACTTCAAAATCATGTGGGTGATGTTACTTTGCTTGAACCGTATACTCCAAGAGTTCTGAAATTCTTTTGTTCCGCATTTAATTATTTGTCGTTGCGCATTCTCAAAAAACGATTCGACTACCGGCATTCCGATGTTATGAGTAACGCATACGGCAAGCACTATTCGAAACTGCTGCGACAAAATGAATATGATCTTGTCGTTATTTCCGCATCTATTGCAACCATGTCGGGTATACAAACAAAAATTCCAACCGTTTATATCAACGATCGTGTTATTAGCGGTGCGATTAACTACCACAAAATCCTGACAGATCTTTTTGCTTTTTCACGCAGACAAAGTATTGCGAATGATCGTAAGGCCATCCTCAATAGTTCATTGTCCGTATTTTGTTCGGACTGGGCTGCTGATGCTGCACGTGCTATTGCACCGGATAAAGTTGTTATGATTCCGTTCGGTGCGAATCTGGAGAAAACACCCGAACAACCTAATGTGTTAACGTTTCCTCCACAAAAAATAAAATTGTTATTCGCGGGAGTTAACTGGTTCGACAAAGGAGGTCCGAAAGCGTTTGACGCGTTACTGCATTTGTTGAACAATGGATATGATGCCGAATTATCTGTTGTAGGCTGCACACCGCTGAAAGAATTTGAACACGAGAAGTTGACGTGTTGCGGATTTCTGAATAAAAACAATGTTGCGGAATTCGAACAACTCACCGCGCTTTATCGCAGTCATCATTTTTTCATTCTTCCAACCAAATACGAAGCATACGGACTTGTATTTTGCGAATCGGCAGCATACGGATTACCGGCCCTCGCGCCACGAACAGGCGGCATTCCAACAATAATCGATCATGAGAAGACTGGAATTTTACTTCCGGAAACGGCAACAGGACAGGAATACGCCAATGAAATTATCGCTCTCCTGAAACAACCCGAACTATGGCAACTGCTACGCACCAACGCTTATCAAAAATATACTTCAACTTTAAATTGGGAGTCGTGGGCTGCAACACTGAAAGCAACGTGTGCCGCACGAAAAATTATTGATTAGTCGTTTATCTCCAATAGTGTTTTGTATGCAGCGCTGAATGCATCAACACTAAAATGTTCGATCGCATAGGTTCTCGCTGCTACACTAATCGCATTCATTTTGTTCTGATTTGTAACCAAATCGGATACTACTTCAACCGATTCCAGAACTACAGCGTCCGCTTCCGCCGAATGCAACACAACTCCATTCTTGCCATCTAAACGATTGGGAATATCGCCAACCGGCGTAGCCACAACCACCAATCCGGAAGCCATTGCTTCCATAATGACAACAGGAAAGCCTTCACGACTTGAAGTGACAATCAAAATTTGATGGTCGGCATACACAGCAGCCAACTCTTTTTCATCCGTAATTTCACCTAAACATGCTACATACGGAGCATCTATTTGTGCAACGCCAACAACCGTACATCGAACAACGTTGTTGAATCGCTGTTTCAGCGTTTCAGCAATTTGCACAAAGAGTTCCAATCGTTTTTCGGGACTATTGCGACCTACGAACAACACTCCTACAGACCCATTTCGCGATGAGTTAATTTCAGGTATGTGAACAGCATTGGAAATAAATGTCGATCGCTGTCGAAGTTGCGCCGGAATGTTATGATGAAATAAAAACCGATCGAATTCCTGCATAGCAGCATTGGATATAAATACACGCTGATCAATTCGTTTCGCGAGTGGCAGTAACGCTTTGTGTGCCAGATTTGCTTGTGGCTGATACTTGAAAGCATGTATCAATTCGATGACATTAACGCTATCATTCAAGAGTGGAATTAAATCGTAAAAGAATGCAGCATTGGAGCCCATGACCACAGCATGGCAACGATTCATTTTCTCAGCCAACTTTTGAAGTGCATTGTTCGAAGTGAATGGATAGTTCAAATAATTCGGGATAACCAGCACCTCGGCATGTTCGGCAAATCGCGACAGAAATTTTTCATTATCGGAAAATCCTGAAAAAATGACGAGCGGTTTAGCGTGCTTAGTAGCTGCTACAATAGCTGCATGAACCTTTTCTGCACCACCTACATGCGTGTACGGAAAAATGAAAAAATGCCGTCCGTTATACGAGTGCAACATACTTTCGAATGCACGCTTTTCCATAAGTACCTGAAATGGAGAGCTTGTCAAGAATCGCTTGGTATAACGTGCCCGGCGTGGAATCAGATTGACTTTCCAATGCCTGGCGATCGTTCGGAACATTCCAATCAATACCTGAAAGAAGAAAGCGTTCCATTGAAACTGCATAAAACGTCCTATCAGGAACTTTCTCAATACACGCAACAAACGAACTTCCAGCACTTCTTTGCGTTTGTCACCTGCGGTAATGCTGTCCGCATGAATACGATACAACAATAACGTCTCAGAAAGTTTTGCTATTCGCTTACCGTCGCTTAATAATCGCAACCACAGATCCCAATCTTCAGCACCTTTTTGATTGGAACGATACAAATACGCTCGTGCAATTTCAGTTCGAATCATTACCGATGGATGCGCAATACAATTAGTTCGCGTCATTACACGCGCAATTTCCTCAATTGTCACAGCCGATTGATCTGTAGACCAATTGCCGGTTACTCCGCCATCCGTATTGATAAAATCGACCAATGATGCCACAACAGCGACATCTGAATGTTGCTCTAAAAATTCAACTTGTTTACTTAAACGATCAGGTAGGCATACATCATCAGCATCCATACGCGCGATAAACTTTCCGTTTGCAAGCTGTATTCCTTTATTCAATGTCGCAATCAATCCAAGATTTCGTTCATTATTGATGACACGAATTCTTTCGTCACGGAATGATGTAATAATACCAGCACTTCCGTCTGCAGAACCGTCGTTGATGATAATAAATTCAAAGTCGGAGTACCTTTGCTCTAGCACACTAGTGACTGCTTCACGAAGAAAACGCGAAGCGTTATAGACGGGCATCAGCACAGTAACTGACGGAGATCGCTTCATATCCTCACCCATGCCGCAGGAAGTATATCGTTAATATCCGCATCCGGCTGATTGATCCACACTGAAGGTCCGATTACAATTTTATCATTGTCGGGATTGAGCCATGCTCCCCACCAGCTGAAGGAACTGTTGGCGATAATATGATGCCTGCATAAACTCATCAGGCGCATATCTTCAAAGCTATTCTGCGACGTATTGAAATCAATAACATGTGTCTGAGTACCGGTATCAATATTTACTTTCACCCATTCAGGATCATCAGAGAATAGAAAGAACACCGGATCTTTCAAATGAGTCTTGATATAAGAAACGGCTTGCTTATAGTAATCGACTGTGCAAATGTTACCAAAGAGCTTTTCATTTATGGGCTTCAGATAATCGCTCCGACGCACATGCAAACTAACTGACTGACAAGATCGGATTCTTTGAGCCATGAGTGCAGTAGCTTCATTGGTAGGATTACAAAAGGCGAACTCTTTCCGGAGTTCGTCCTCAACTTCCTTGAAGTAAAACTCCGAATGAAAGTAACCGTCAATGTAAGTGTCGGCTCCGAGCTTCATGAATCCATGATCGACGCGCAACAAATCGTAGCGATAGACACGATTTCTGATCAGAGAAGGCGCGAATCGACGTAAGAGGCGATACCAATATGAAGTTCTTTCGGGAAGAAAATCTATCAACTCTTCAACACTTGCAAACTGAGGGTCCAATTGAAAAACACCCAGCTCAAACTCACGTTTGGTAAACACATCCGATTGAACTGAGTTTTCGAGAGAGGTGGTTGACAACAATAATTTTGTACGATTGCGCCTTGCAAGGGCGAAGGCCGCCGCATACTGAAACATCTGGTTTCCCAGCCCGCCTTTTAGGTTGACGATGATCATATTAAAATGCTGCACTTTTTCCGCAGCCATTGCAATGCTGCGTACAAGGTAAGCGAACCAAAAGTACGCCTGAAAAGTTTTCGTTTCACATCACCGGGAAGCTCACGATTCAACTCGCGGAGTGCAGAAGCGTTCCATCCATCTATATATACAGCTTTAGCTAACTGAAAACCCCATTCAGCGAGAGCCTCCTGTACGTTGATTCTGGGAGTCCATTTTTTGTAGAACAGTATTGCGTTCCTGCGCATATGCAACCGATCTTTCTGCATACTGTTTGTATGCAGTCGGATCTTTACCAGATCCTCATTGACGAAATCGAAACTAAAGTTTTGCGCCACACGCAGCCAATAATCCCAGTCTTCAAAGGCCTTTAACGCTGTATCAAAACCTCCTGTAGCGGACGTACACAAGCGTTTCAATATTACACAACTAGCACTGCCGTTAACAGCGTTACCGAGTGTAAGCTTTTCGAATACCTTACCTCGCATATTCGGGTTGAGCGGCAAAACGTACTCGCCCGTAACTGAGGCCCCTTTCTCGTCAATAAAGCGGAAACCGCCGTACACCAAACCAAGGTCTGACCACTGTGTATTGCTGAACACTTCCAGCTGTCGTTCCAGCTTTTGCGGCATCCACACATCATCAGCATCAAGAAACGCAATGTACTCTGCATTTGAAAGCGAAATACCTTTGTTTCGTGCAGCACTAAGACCGGCATTTGACTGATAGTGGTGCACGATCTTTGTACTGGTTCTGTTCTTTTCTATCAACTCTTGAACCAGTTCGGCCGTATGGTCGGTAGAGCCGTCGTTAACGACAATGATCCGACCGGGAAGAACAGTCTGGGCCAAAACAGACTCAACAGCCTCCCGGATATAGCAACCCGTGTTGTAACAGGGTATAATAACATCTACTGAAGCAACTGTCATAGCTAGCGAAGAAGGAATTTAAAGATGAGTTTTTCAGCAGGTCGAAGGAGATTATACCAAAATCCTTTATGTGTTGGAGTGATGAGACGGAAGGTATTCTGAAATCGGTCTCTCAAATCAGTTTTTATTTCAGAAGCATCTTCTCCCACTACAAATTTATGTGAGAAGCCTTCGAATAAGATTCTTACTTCAGTAGGAGCAAGTTGAGTTCTCCTGAATCCACAGTGAGAAAGCGCATTGAGTGCCTGCGATGTTAGCGAGGGAAAATGAAATGCGATATTGATTCTGCGTTGATTAATCTGTCGGATGATGCTGTTCCCGGTTGTGTGCGACAGTCCCGATTTCAACACACGGTATTTAAGCAGCACTTCCGTCAGATTTGCCACCTTGTAATTCTGTGCGATGGACGACCACATGCCGTAATCATCAAAGAGATCATTACTGCGGGGAAACTCACCTGCCTTCACAAGACATTCCCTACGGAACATGACCGTTGAACTTACAAAATAATTATCCCATAACAACCCATATTGCAAACGCGAATTTGTCGCAGCATGCCGATGCCAGCCAATAGTTTTCCCATCGCTGTCAATGATCTCAGCTGCTGCACCAACCAAACCGTAATCCGGATTGCCGTCAAGAAAATCTGCTTCCTTTTGCAAGCGATCCGGCAGAGCAACGTCATCTGCATCGAGCCTGGCCACGTAAGGCGCCTTACAGTAATTCAAGGCATGATTCAATGCAGACGAGACTCCCTGATTGGCCTGATGATAGATCTGAATCCGGGGATCTGAGAACTGTTTCAGAATATATCCTGAATCATCGGTAGATCCATCATTGACGATGATCAGCTCCCAATCCGTTAAAGTCTGTGCAAGAATACTGCTTACAGATTGAAACAACCAATTTCCTGCATTGTAAACAGGCATTATAACACTTACTTTGGGACTCATGTTTATTTCTTAACGAACCAGAAACATCCACAACCATAGGTTTGTTTGTCAGCAAATTCCTCTGGCACATTCTCTACAAGACCGCCATCCTTTTCACTGTCAGGAACCAGACTGAACTCCCGCAGTTCAAACCCGGCAAAGGCCTCAAGGATCTGAGAGTAGCTGTAAATGCGATGTGCATTGAACTGTATTCGGGATCTACCTATCGGAGTAACAAACAATAAAGAGCCGCCCGGCCTTACAACTCTTTTCAGTTCTCCAATGGCTTTAAGATCTCCATCGTAGTCGATAGGATCACCGTACCGTCCGAGGCCAACATGTTCAACCGTGTGCATACATGAAAGGGACTCCACAGAGTTGGACTCAAACGGCAGATTATGAAGATCTGCTGCACCGGAACTGAGATCGGAGAGTTCGAGTAATGCCGGTCTGTAATCGTAGAATCGAACCGGAATGAACGCAGAAAGACCGGCACAAAAGTGAAGACTCGAGGAAATATCAATATGCTCACTCGGTGCGATCTCCTTCACTTTGCGAATGGCCCATGCAACATGATAAACATAATGTCTGTCAAATCCTGTGTTGGATGTTGCATCATCCAGGCAAGGAAAAAAATCCTCACTGCGAAGCGAAAAACGGGACCGTGTCTTTGATTCCAAATGACGAAGCACTTCGTATTGCTTACGAAATTTCGACTTCTGTCTTGATCGTACGATCAGTCCTCTTATTGCACCGAGCATGTCTGGGATTATTGTTTAGTTAGCTGATCTGGCGAATTTGTATAGGGCATTGATTCAGGATCAATCCGCTGCGGTAGTTTATGATTCGATCGTCGGGCTTGGCCTCAGCGGCATCCGATACTTCAAAGGTTACAACATTATCTTCGTAATGAAAATTGCGTTGCTGTTCAGACAGACCTATGATAAGTTTGTATATTCCGGGAGCCAGCATGATATCATTGAAAGATACAACAGCATCATATGTTCCGGGCTTCATCGGCTTGGCACTATCCCACACAGTACGAACCGGTTGTTCCATGAGCGTAGAGATCCCCAATCCCAGAATAAAATGATCCAGTGGTTTATAGATTGTGAAGTTTACACGTACCTGCCAATGGGTCAAAACAGGTATCTCAGCAACAGGCTTACCTGACACATTCTCTATACCAACAGAATCGATCTTTCCGGGCAAATCAGCACCAGCAGGAGGATCAAATTCAAACACCGCTTGCTCACTGCTATTCTGGTCGAGATATTTTCCGATCACATCATCGATGCCACCGCTGGTAACCAGTTTCCCTTTATGAAGGAGAATACCTGTATTACAAAGCTTTTGAACCGCATCCATATTATGACTCACAAACAAAATTGTTCTCCCCTCACCAGCCACTTCTTTCATGCGACCCAAACATTTTTTCTGAAACGTTGCATCACCCACCGCCAGCACTTCATCCACAATTAAAATTTCGGGTTCTAAATGTGCAGCCACTGCGAAAGCCAATCGTACATACATGCCGGATGAATAGCGTTTCACCGGTGTATCCAGAAAACGTTCCACCTCAGCAAAGGCAACAATTTCATCAAACTTCTTTTTGATTTCATCGCGGGACATACCGAGAATAGAGCCATTCAGAAAAATATTTTCACGTCCTGAAAGCTCCGGGTGAAACCCTGTTCCAACTTCCAGCAAACTGGCCACACGACCATCGAGCACAATTCTACCTTTTGTTGGAGCAACAATTCTACTCAACACTTTCAACAAGGTCGATTTCCCCGCACCGTTTCTGCCTACTATGCCAACTCGATCACCTTGTGCAATGGAAAAGCTGATATCATCTAACGCGAGAAAAGTTTCTTTCGTTTGATTGCTCAATTGACCTTTCGCCAAAGCTTTTACACGATCTGCCAAAGTATCACGCAACGTACTGTACGAACTTGCCTTTTGATGGCGCAGCTCATATTGCTTGGTTAAATGTTGGACGTCGATTACGATATTGGACATGAACTATATTTGATCAGCAAACGATTTTTCCGTATTTCTAAAATACGTGATTCCTACCACGATTGCGACAAGTGAAACCGCACTGGAAATCAGAAAATATTTCAATTCCACACCAAATGTTCCGCCTAACAAACACCAGCGAAACCCTTCAATTACTGCCACCATCGGATTTAACGAATACAAGTATTTAACTGCTTCATGCAACTCAGGACGATTGTAAATATCACTGCTGCTAAACGCAATAGGCGACACAAATAATCCCAACTGAACAACAAACGGCAACGCGTATCTGAAGTCACGATACTTTACATTTAGTGCTCCGAAGAACAATCCGAAACCTAAGGCACCAATTACAGTGAGCAGTATAAATAACGGTAAGAGTGAAATAGTCCAAGTTGGCGTATGACCAATATAAAGCATTAATCCCGCAAGAATAAGAAGTGAAAGTGCGAAGTCGAGCAAGCACACCAAAACAGTACTTAACGGGATAATAATACGTGGAAAATACACTTTGGTGATGAGATTCGTATTAGATACTAACGAATTGCTGGAATCGTTCAACGCTGCGGAAAATAGTTGCCATGGAATAGTTGCTGCCGTTACCAGCAAAATACGGGACATTCCGTTTGTGTCAGTTCCGTAAATAGAACCCAAAAAAGTAAACACAACTATGGTTAGCAAAGGGCGGATTAATGCCCAGGCAACACCAATAACAGTTTGTTTGTAACGAACGGTGACATCGCGCCAAGCCAAAAAGTAAAGAAGTCCCTTAAACGTGAAGAGATCCTTCCAGTAGTTTCCGCCTGCCTTTTCGGCTTCAATGACAATGCGATTCCCCATGAGGTGAGCATTACTTCTGAGCACTATAAAAATAATTCAGGGAAACGACTTTTAAGTTCGCCTCCCTGTAATACGATTACTTCGCAACGCTTATTGAACGTGTTTCACGGATCACGGTAACTTTTACTTGTCCCGGATACGTCATTTCGTTCTGAATTTTACTTGCAATATCCAACGATAACGTTTCTGCGTCTTTATCGGAAACTTTTTCCGATGCAACGATTACGCGCAACTCACGACCGGCCTGAATAGCATATGTTTTATCTACACCGGGATACGATAACGCCAACGATTCCAGATCTTTCAAACGCTTGATGTATTGCTCCACCACTTCACGACGCGCGCCGGGACGTGCACCTGAGATAGCATCACATACTTGAACGATTGGCGAAATCAATGAAGTCATTTCAATTTCATCGTGGTGCGCACCGATGGCATTGCATACCTCAGGCTTTTCCTTGAACTTCTCGGCCAATTTCATACCCAGAATGGCGTGTGGCAATTCCGGTTCATCATCCGGCACTTTCCCGATATCGTGCAACAATCCGGCACGCTTGGCAACCTTTGGATTTAAGCCCAATTCAGATGCCATTATCGCACAAAGATTCGCTACTTCACGTGAGTGTTGCAACAAATTCTGCCCGTACGATGAGCGGTATTTCATACGTCCAACCATTCGGATCAATTCAGGATGCAAACCGTGAATACCTAAGTCAATTGCTGTGCGTTTACCGGTTTCAATAATTTCTTCTTCCACCTGACGCTTCACCTTTTCTACCACTTCTTCAATGCGAGCAGGGTGAATACGACCGTCAGAAACCAATTGGTGCAATGACAAACGAGCAATTTCGCGGCGAACAGGATCAAATCCTGACAGAATGATCGCTTCCGGCGTATCGTCAACAATAATCTCGATACCGGTTGCAGCTTCTAACGCCCGAATGTTACGCCCTTCGCGACCGATAATTCGGCCTTTCATTTCATCACCTTCAATGTGGAATACAGAAACCGAGTTTTCTACTGCATGTTCTGTTGCCACACGCTGAATCGTTTGGATCACGATACGCTTTGCTTCTTTATTAGCAGAAATTTTCGCCTCGTCCATAATGTCTTTCACATACGACATGGCGTCCGTGCGGGCAATAGCTTTCAACGATTCCATCAATTGAGCCTTTGCATCTTCCGCAGAAATACCGGAAATAGTTTCCAGTTGTTCCACTTGCTTGCGATGCAATTTCTCTACTTCCTCTTCTTTACCTTTTACCAAATCCAACTGGTGTTCTAAGTCTTTACGACGCTTTTCCAACTCGTTTTCTTTACGCTTGGTCTCTTCCAGTTTTTGATTTACGGATTGCTCTTTCTGTTTGATTCGGTTTTCTGCTTGCGTAATTTGATTGTTGCGTTCCTGAACCGTCTTTTCGTGTTCTTGCTTCAGTTGCAGAAACTTTTCTTTGGCCTGCAACAACTTCTCTTTCTTGATGGTTTCTCCATCAATTTCCGCCTGTTTCAATTTATCCTGTGCCTTTCGCTCAATAGCGCTTCGCAATACCGAAGCCACCACCACAGCACCGGCCAAAACACCGGCAACACCGGCTATAATGGCTATTACAATTGGGGACATAAGTCAGTTTTTATTAGTTAAACAAATCTCTTGTTTCGCAACCAAATAACTGCGCTTACTGCGGAAAAATCATGAACAGGAAAATGTATATAAACTGATATACACTAATTGGAAGAAGCGGAAATCCCCTGATCTAAAAGTTGGTTCAGATACAATAAGTCCTGCGCCAGTTGCTGCTCTTGAGAAGCACTTTTGTTTTGGGATTCCAGGTACATGGTTGCAAATTGCAATGCCGCCATTGCCAACAAGTCTTGCTTATCACGCACGGAATAGCGCGCTTCCAGCTGAGCCACACGATCATTAATGCGCTTTGCTGCGTCATTAACGAACGATTCTTCGTGATCCTCCACGGTTAGTGGATAGGTTCTGCCTGCAACTTGTATTTTGACGGACTTTGCGCCCATTTTACCAATTTTAGTTCGTTCTCCTCTACCTGTTCAGCTGTGCGATACAATGATCGATTTCCCGCACCAGCTCATTTATCTTGAGTTTTAAAGCAAGATTCTTTTCATCCGTGTCGGCTACCGTTTTTGCAACTGCCATAGCTTTTAACCTATGATTTAGCCGTTCGTTGTCGGTTTCCAACACTGCAATACGTTCTTTCAATTCGGTCACCTGCGCTAAAAGGCGACCATTCTCAGCGCGTAATGCTTCCTGCAAAGCTACTAATTTTTGAGCTTTGTCCCTGAGTTGCAGAATAATAGAAGCACTAGTTTCCATAAACGATCGCAGCACCCTGAATTTCAGAGTACAACAAATGTAAGCATTGCACCAAATTACTTTACAATTCTGGTATGTATCTTGCGGAAGATAAATTATGAAACAAAACATTTTTGTCGGGCTGATGATGCTAGTGAACTTGATGGTGTCTGCACAAGCGGATTCACTGTATCCATCAGGCTACTTTAAACTTCCGATGGATATTCCGGCAAAGATTTCAGGAAACTTTGGGGAATTGCGTCCAAATCATTTTCATGCCGGGCTTGATTTTACTACTTCCGGCAAAGAA
This sequence comes from Bacteroidota bacterium, assembly GCA_021299855.1. Classification (GTDB taxonomy): domain Bacteria; phylum Bacteroidota; class Bacteroidia; order Palsa-965; family Palsa-965. Next base: position 27,208 of record JAJTEY010000005.1, read on the forward strand.
GGTTATCCGGTAAAAGCATCGGCAGACGGATATGTTTCCAGAATCAAAATTAGCCCTTGGGGTTACGGCAAAGTCGTGTATGTGACTCATCCCAATGGTTATGTCACGGTTTATGCGCACTTGCAAAAGTTTTCCGGTGCTTTAGCCACCTATGTAAGCAAGCAACAAGCGTTGAAAGAATCATTTGAAGTGGAAGTTTTTCCACTGCCCGAAGAACTTGTGGTAAAACAAGGACAAACACTGGGATTATCAGGAAATACTGGAAGTTCAGGTGGGCCGCATTTACACTTCGAAATCCGGGACGCTAAAACGGAAGAAGCCATTAACCCTCAACTTTTCGGACTTCCGGTTGCTGATGCTGTGGCACCAACTGCAGTTGGCTTGGCGGTTTATCCTTTGAATCCGCAATCTTGCGTAAATGGCAAATCGACTGTGCAGCGATTCGATTTGGTAAAAACAGCCGGGGGATACAGTATTGCCGGGAAAGATAGTTTGGTGGTTTATGGAAATGTAGGATTTGCAATAGAAGCCTTTGACACAGAAACACAAGCACACGGAAAAAATGGTGTATTCGAAGTGATTTTGAATCATAATGGCAAAGCAATTTATCAGCACCGAATGGACAGAATTGCATTCGAAAAATCACGCTACATCAATTGCTTTGTAGATTATTCCACGAAACAATCTACCGGCAAATACTACATGCGTTCGTGGAAATATCCCAATAATGAATTGAATTATGTGATGACTCCTGGACCTGAAGGAACCTTGTTTACTTCAACCGGCAAACACACCTTACGTTATTTATTGCGAGACGTAAAGGGCAACACGACAAAAGTTGATTTTACGGTTTACAGTAAAAATTCACCGTGCACAAGCACCGCTGCTTACAAGCCTGTTGAACAGGTCGCAGTGTGGCAACAAGAAAATGTATTTGAAGAACCGGGACGTTTTCGGTTTGTAATACCGGCAAAGGCGCTATACCAAAACGAGTATTTTACCTATAAAACTTCGAAATCTACTTTTGGATTTTCAGTTACGCTGGGCGACGAAAAAATTCCGGCACAACTTCCATGCTCGTTGCATATTAATGCTCATGTGCCAACAACTTGGCAAAATAAATTGCTGGTTGTAAAAACTGATACAAAAGGTAAAGTAACTGCGGTTGGTGGTACTTGGAACACAGATGGTGTTTCAACTACAGTTAAGGAATTGGGAACTTACAAGATATCGATAGATACAATTGCTCCGAAAATTACACCGATGAACTTCGATCTCAACGGCAATACGCAAACTGTGTTATCAATAACAGAAATGAAATTCAGAATCGGAGACAACCTCTCGGGAATTCAAAGCTATCGTTGTGAGATCAACGGTAAATGGGTGCTTGCTGAATACGAGCCTAAATTGAATCAATTATCAGTAAATGTATCTTCCCTGAATGGTGATCTACAACTGAAATTGATAGTTACCGACAAGTGCGGTAACGCAATCAGCTACGAAAAATCATTCCGACGTTAAATTATTGGAGGAACTGAATTCATGCATCGGCATACCCTAACCGTATTATTTCAACGATCTTAATCACATCTTCTTGTATTGCCGGATGCGCGCTGGTTAAATGCGTGAATGCTCTATTACTATTAATAGCGCGTTGAACTTTGGGGTAGTTGTTCGCTACTGGTTCTTATGCCTGCAAAAATTGATGGATTTACAATTATTGACGTAGTTAGAGTTTCAGATCAAACTGTTCTACTCTTAAAAAGTTTCAGCAATTAAACAATTTAGATCAAATCACTCAATTTCTAACAAATCGGGACGTCGCTAATATTTGATTGTTTCGGATTAACTGGAGGAAATAAACGCCACCTGCTAATTGACTGCAATCGATTGCAACAATGTTATTCGACAGATTTGAATTATTCTGCTGTAATAACACTCGTCCTGTAACATCAACAACACGAACTACAGTTTCAGAGCCGGAAGGAATGTTTGCTGAGACAAACAACGTGTTTGAAGTAGGATTAGGGAAAACTGTAAGCGATGCATTGCTGCGCTGAGGATCAAGGATACCAACTTGAAAAACATTATCACGCATGGAATCGCGGTACGTAACGGAATTAACAATTTCCGTATTTCCCGTTACAGTTGCATCAACTTGCAAATAAGGAACACCGCCGCCATTCACCAGCCATTTATATTCTACTGTTGTAGGCCGATTGAAAATAAATGAGTTGTTTCCCGTTGAATCTAACGATATTGAATCGCGCGCTTCAACAACAGAACGTACACGCAAACTTTGAAAAGTCCCGAATGGTGTTATTAGTGTTCCCCAGCCGTCAACCGTGTTTACACGTGTTCTCCATTCCTTCAAATAAAAAGTTCCCGGTATTCCGAACGAGAATTCAGAATTTGAAGTGTCAATGTCATTGTTATTGAGCGGAAAATCATACACATGATCTGATGCGGAATATAATATCGGGACAGAGAAATTGCCTAATGGTGCATATTCAAATGAACTTCCCACCTGACGATAACTGGATGAACTGTTTTTAAAATAATCGGTGAAATTGCTGGGGATTACACCCAAAAACGGAATACTATCCGGAGTTGGATTCAACAATCCGTAAGTTGCCAAAAAATTAAACGGTATCGCTGTAGGTGCGTTGAACTTATATAACTCCTGAGCAACGGGGGTTAATGCCGAGAAATCCCACAGGTAATTTGTTCCGGACAACGTGTGATCGACGTTAGCGGTTCCCTGTGCGATACTGACACGCAATGTGTCACCAACGGAAGGCATATCAGATGATGTAATTGTAATTTGTGCGTGGGTTCCAAGAAAGATAACCAGCGCTACAACAGTGCAAAGATGACGCATAGAGGTTGGAATATATGGTAAAGGTACCATTTGTGCTTAAAATCAACGTTCTCAACTGATCTTTTTTCTTGTATCGACACAATAAACAGTGAAAAAATCAGTTGCCCTTTACACAAATTGAGAATTCGTAACTTTACCCGATGCGCAAGTCAATGGTGATCGCTTTTCTACTATGCATGGCCGTTTTAGGGGCTGATGTTGCCTTTGCGCAAACAAGTCCCAAAGCAGACATCAGTCGAAAAATCATTCAATTCTCGGGGTTATTGCTGGATGCTGACAGCCTTTATCCTATTCCGTATGCAGCTGTGGTTATTCGAAATACAACACGCGGAGAATACAGCAGCGCAACGGGGTTCTACTCGCTCGTCGTTCAGGAAAAAGACACGGTTGATTTTTATGCATTAGGTTACAAACGCGGATCTTTTGTTGTTCCGGATACGTTCACAACTTCTACATTTAATCATGTTCAAGCGCTTCAGTTAGATACAATTTTACTTCGTGAAATGGTCGTTTATCCGTGGCCTTCTCGTGAAAAATTCAAAACAGAATTCTTAAGCATGGAAGTGCCTTCCGACGATCTGGACCGAGCAAGAAAGAATTTAGCACGAGCAGAAATGATTCAGGCTATACAGCAAGTTTCAATGGATGGCGGAATGGCGTATCGCGCTAAAATGGATCAGCAGGTGCAACGTAATTATTATGCAGGACAATATGTCCCCAATAATTTGATGAATCCACTGGCGTGGTCGAAGTTTATTCAAGCCGTTCAAAACGGTGAATTCCGCAACAGATAACAGTTAAAGAAATTCCGAAGTGCGCAATATTTCAGCGGGTGCTATTGTATTTTTTATTTTGTTGGCGCAACTGTGTTTCGGGCAAAGTGGTTTCGTTACCGGTACTGTTACCGATTCATTAGGAAAACCCTTAGAAGGGGCGCTAGTGGCGTACAGCGGAAGCACATCAGCGGTGTATACAGGCCCAAAAGGAGAATTCACGTTGTCTATTCCTTCCGGCACCAGCGTCATTATTATTGTTCGTGCTACCGGGTATGAAGAATATCGAAGAAAGGTTTTAGTTCCTAACGGAGAGACGACTCAGATTCGTGTGAGTATGACTTCCCGCACATTCATTGGTGCAGAAAAAGTGATTACTGCAGAAGGAACAAAACCATCACCCGGTGTTACGATGAACCCAAGAATATTTGACCGCTTACCTTCTCCAACGGGTGATATTTCCGCGTATTTGCGGTTTGCAGGTGCTACTTCCAACAATGAGATGAGTACGCAGTATTCTGTTCGTGGCGGGAACTTCGACGAGAACCTGGTTTATGTTAACGACATCGAAGTGTATCGTCCCTTGCTAACCAGAGCCGGCCAGCAGGAAGGATTAAGTTTCGTGAACACGGACATGACGGAGAATATATTTTTCTCCGCCGGTGGATTCGAAGCGCGATACGGGGATAAGATGGCATCCGTACTTGACATTCGTTACAAGCAACCACAACGGTTTGCCGGAACATTCACCGCCAGTTTATTGGGGGTAAACCTAACATTAGAAGGCACCAGCGAAGACTTACGATTTACCTGGTTATTCGGTGCGCGTCAAAAATCGAATCGCTATTTGTTGAATTCCTTAGACACACGTGGCGATTACTTCGCCAATTTCACGGATGCGCAAACATTACTTACGTTCCACTTTAACGAACACTGGAACATTGAATACCTCGGTAATTATGCAGTCAATCGTTATACACTGGAACCGGCTACTCGTGAAACCGATTTTGGTACGCTGAATAATGCATTGCGCTTTACGGTGTATTTCGACGGTAAAATGAATAATCGCTTTCAGACTTTTTTTAACGCTGTTGCGCTCAATCATTCCGATCATAAACACTGGCGCAATAAGTTCATCGTCTCATCTTTCAACACCTACGAAACAGAATCCTTCGATATTCAAGGGCAATATTTTATTGATCAATTGGAAGCAGATTTCGGCAAACCAACATTTGGTCAGGTAGCGTTTAATCGTGGCGTTGGAACGTTTTTGGGACATACCCGAAATTACCTTGACGCCTGGGTAAATAATGCGGAATACAAATCGTGGTATACCAATGACGTTCACCAGGTTGCTTTTGGTATTCGTTATCAGCACGAATATATCCGCGACCAGTTAAGTGAATGGAATTATGTGGATTCGGCAGGATATTCTATTCCTTATAATCCTACTACCAGTATCGATTTGCAAGATGTGGTGAAAGGACGCATGAGTAAAATGTCCAATCGCTTAATGGGCTACATTCAATACCGTTATGCGGATACGTTGCGGGATAGTTCATTATTTATGGTTACGGTGGGTTCGCGAATTCATTACTGGGATATGAACGGACAAACGATTGTAAGTCCGCGTGTGCAATTTTCCTGGACGCCCAACTGGAAGGCCGACGTAACATTTAAAGCGGCGGGGGGTTGGTACAGTCAACCTGCGTTTTACCGAGAATTACGCGACTATGCAGGGCGTTTAAACACCAACATTCGTGCGCAAAAAGCCATTCATGCTTTGGTTGGTTCTGATCTGAATTTCAAACTATGGAATCGTCCGTTCCGTTTTATTTCCGAAGTGTATTATAAGTACTTTGATGATTTGATTCCGTATGAAGTGAATGATGTTCGTATTCGTTACTACGGAGATAATATGGCGTACGGTTATGCGTACGGACTCGATTTGAAAATGAACGGAGAATTTGTGAAAGGCACAGAAAGTTGGGTAAATCTGACATTGATGCGCACGCAGGAAAATTTGTACAACGACGCCTATTACATTTACCTGAATTCTGACGGCGACACCATCGTTTCCGGATTTACGTTCAATAATACACCGGTAGATAGTATTCGTCAGGAACCCGGATTTATTCCGCGTCCAACCGATCAGTTAATGACTTTTGCACTGTATTTCCAGGATTATTTGCCTATGGCTCCGTCATTCAAAATGAATCTGGGCTTAATTCTTGGCACCGGTTTACCGTTCGGACCACCTACTCACGAACGTTGGAAACAAGTATTCCGGATGCCACCTTATCGTCGCGTAGATATCGGTTTTTCGTATGAGATTATCAGCCCGACAAAACCTTTACCGCAAAGCAGTCCGTTCAAAGTATTTAAAGCATTGTGGCTTGGAGCTGAAGTGTACAATCTTTTACAAGTGCAGAATACAATTTCCTATTTCTGGGTAAAAGATGTGACGGGACGATCGTACGGCGTTCCCAATTATCTCACAAACCGACAGTTGAGCGTTCGATTAATTGCCAATTTCTAAAGTGTTTTTCCGCCAATTATTGCGGGAATTATACCTCTTATCAAGCGGTAACATCTGCAAGGATAAAAAACAGTAAATTCGTTCCTTGTTATTCCAATTTGAAATGAGACTATTCGTCATACTATTATCCGGATTACTGTTGTGGAATTCCTGCAGCACAGAAGTTGACTTGCTTGATGATTATCGCGAAACAACAATTGTGTATTGTTTGCTGGATCAAACGTTACCTAAACAATACGTGCGCATTCAGAAGGCATTTTTAGGTCCTGATAATGCTTTGGTAATGGCACAAGAGTTTGATTCTATCAATTACATCAACCAGTTGGATGTAAAAATTGAAGCATTCAACAGTGCCGGCGCGTTAGTAAACACGTTTGTTTTACAACCCGACACGTTTACGAATAAAGAACCCGGAACATTTGCTGCTCCGAATCAGGTTATTTATAGTTTCGATTCTCCTTCCGGAACTTTGAACACCACGCATACTTACAAATTAACAGTTACAAATACGCAAACCGGTAATGTGGTAACTGCAGAAACTAATCTGGTGGAAGCATTTAATGTAACTTCTCCTTCTGCTACCGCAACGGTGGTGAATATGTCTCCGTCAACAGTAGCTCCGAGTTTTGATGTAAAATGGAGTGCTGCACCTTCTGCTCGATTATATCAAGCCGGATTAAGAGTTTCCTATTGGGAATATCGTGTTAACGGCGACACTGTTTTAAATTACACGCCGGAATGGGCCCTAGGAACCACTGAAACGAACAATACCTCTGCTAATTCTCCTCAAGGTATTAAGTTCGATAAACTCAGCTTCTATCGTTTCCTGGGTCAAAATATTCCGGTTGACAACAATGTTATCTCACGCAAATTCAGAAGTGTTGATTTTTACGTGTATGCAGGTGATGATGTGCTGAAAACATACATCGAACTGAATGGCCCGAATACTTCATTAGCTCAGGATCGTCCAATGTACACCAATATCAACAATGGTCTTGGAATATTTTCATCACGCACCGTGGCAAGCCGCCTGAATCTCGGTTTGGTAAACAACTCAATCGATGATTATCTGGCTGTTGGAGAATTCACTTGCCAGCTCTTATTCCAAAAAACCGACGGTACAACACCGGGTTGTCAATAAGCACAGAACTTCGTAGTACAAGCAAACGACATGGCTTCCATGTCGTCAGGAAAATAGCGGCATTTTGGGGGTGGCACATGAGTTGATCTAAAGAGATTGTTATTAAAAACTGAATCACATTTATATCATTTAATTATGGGAAAGATAATTGGTATCGACCTGGGCACAACGAACTCCTGTGTAGCAGTAATGGAAGGCAATGAGCCGGTAGTTATTCCGAACAGCGAAGGACGTCGCACTACCCCGTCGATCGTAGCATTTGTTGAAAACGGAGAGCGTAAGGTCGGAGATCCTGCAAAGCGTCAGGCGATTACCAACCCGCGAAAAACGATTTTCTCTATCAAGCGTTTTATGGGTCATTTATTCGACGAAGTAACCATGGAAACCGGGCGTGTACCGTATTCCGTTGTGAAAGGCGATAACAACACACCTCGTGTTGCAATTGATGACCGCAAATACACACCACAGGAAATTTCAGCGATTATTCTTCAGAAAATGAAGAAGACTGCAGAAGATTACCTGGGAACTGAGGTGACAGAAGCCGTAATCACTGTACCTGCATACTTTAACGATGCGCAGCGTCAGGCAACCAAAGAAGCCGGTGAAATTGCGGGATTGAAGGTGCGTCGTATCATCAACGAACCGACAGCAGCTGCATTGGCATATGGACTGGATAAGAAAAGCCAGGACATGAAAATTGTGGTGTTCGACTGCGGTGGTGGTACGCATGACGTTTCTGTTCTTGAATTGGGCGATGGCGTATTCGAAGTAAAATCAACTGATGGTGATACACACTTAGGTGGTGATGACTTCGACCAGAAAATTATTGATTGGTTGGTGCAAGAGTTTAAAGACGAGAATGGAGGACTTGATTTATCTAAAGATCCGATGGCGCTTCAACGTTTGAAAGAAGCGGCAGAAAAAGCGAAGATCGAGTTATCCAGCACCAACTCCACTGAAATTAATTTGCCGTACATCATGCCGGTAGATGGAATTCCGAAGCACTTGGTACGTTCATTAACTCGCGCGAAGTTTGAGCAGTTGGTAGACGATTTAGTACGTCGTACGATTGAGCCATGCCGTTCTGCTTTGAAGAATGCGGGTTACAGCGTGAATGATATTGACGAAGTAATTTTGGTGGGTGGTTCAACACGTATCCCTGCCGTACAAGCTGCAGTGCAGAATTTCTTTGGTAAAGCGCCATCAAAAGGTGTAAATCCTGATGAAGTGGTTGCAGTAGGTGCAGCGATTCAGGGTGGTGTGTTAACCGGAGAAGTAAAAGATGTATTGTTACTCGACGTTACACCTCTTTCATTAGGTATCGAAACCTATGGAGGCGTATTGACCAAATTGATTGAAGCCAATACAACAATTCCAACTAAAAAATCGGAAACATTCTCTACCGCATCAGACAATCAGCCTTCTGTTGAGATTCACATTCTTCAGGGCGAGCGTCCAATGGCGAAAGATAATCGTACTATCGGTCGTTTCATCTTAGATGGTATTCCTGCTGCACCGCGCGGTGTTCCTCAAATTGAAGTGTCTTTTGATATTGATGCGAACGGCATTTTGAACGTATCTGCAAAAGATAAAAACACCGGAAAATCTCAGAACATTCGCATCGAAGCCAGCAGTGGTTTGTCGAAAGATGAGATTGATCGCATGAAAAAAGAAGCAGAAGTTAACGCAGAAGCGGATAAGAAAGCGAAAGAAGAAATTGAGAAGTTGAATCAGGCTGATGCATTGGTGTTCCAGACCGAGAAGCAGTTGAGTGAGCACGGCGATAAGTTACCTGCTGATAAGAAAGCTGCGATTGAAGAAGTTGTGAAGGAATTGAAAGAAGCACATGCTTCCAAGAATATTCCTGCGGTTGAATCGGGTCTTGCGAAGTTGCAGACTGTTGTGCAGGGCATGTACGAGGCTATGCAGCAACAAGGCGGCGGCAATGCAGGCGGTGGCGAGCAACCGAAAAGCGGAGACAGCGAAGTAACCGATGTGGATTTTGAAGAAGTGAAGGACGCGAAATAAACGCGTTGTTAATAAGATTGCATAAAGAACGGGATGGTTGAACTGTCCCGTTTTTTTTTGGAGTGAAGCGAGGTGAGACTCCTTATGGCGTAGTTAATGTTCACAGATTTCCATAATTCCACACATTGGAAATCCATAAATAATATATTAGTTCCCCACCACTACTCTATTGCTACCCAATACTTGACCATTAGCGTCCAGCACACGAACTATGTATAAGCCCCGATTCCAGTTGCTCACATCAATTTTGTGTTGCGTCGTTTGTGTTTGAGTGTTATAAACCATTCTTCCAGTAACGTCAAACACTTCTATAGTTTTGGCGTTACCAACAGGTAGTCCGCTGATGGTAAGTTCTGTTGCAGTAGGATTCGGATACCATTGCATTTGATCTGCATCACTCACTTCATCGTTTCCGGTAACATCGTACGTTCCTCCAAATACAGGACGCATCATCAGTGCACCATCAAAAATAGAAGTGTACCAAACACCTGAGGTGTTGTAATAAATCTTATCCGACTGATCGTTATTAAAATCAAAACCGATGTATAAGCGATCTACCGCTAACTGTTGCCAACCAATATAAAATGTTCCGGACAACACAACAGTACCACTGTCAATCGTATATTCCACAAAACGATTCGGCGCATCATAACGATATTCCGGTGTGTATTTGTATTGCGTGTACAGCACTGTTCCCGGCTGATTCGCTGCAGAATTGTGAGCCCACACCGTTAATCGGAATTCACGCAAATCAATATTCGGTTGATCTATTACAGGCAAGAAATACATCATCACCGACTTCAACGTATCTGTAACATTTGGCGGCAAAGTGAACTTATACGCCATTAATGCTTGCGAGCCGTAAATACCATAACCCACTTCCGCTGTGCCGTCATCGTACGCGTAATAATTGTACAAATGCTGCTTGTAAATCACAGTATCTACAGGCGCGCTGGCAGAAGTTCCCTTCTTGAGCATGTGATGTACATAATACGTTCCTGTGTCTTCCGGATTACTGAATCCCGGATAACTGAACGGCGTAACGTTGGGATTTGCATGGGGAGCGTAAGGTGAATATCCTGAAGTATAAAACGGCTGCAAATTACCGTCAGCTCCTCCATTGTATGTGAACAAAGGTGTAGCTGAAGTTGGTTCATACACTTCGTAGGTATAAGTCACGTTACGCGGAATATCATCGTTGTTGCGGATAAAAATATCCATATCACTAGCCATCATGGAAGGCACATAATGACGCCCCGGAACCACATGAAAGTCTTTTAATAAAGACGGCATGTCGTAAACAAAATGTGGTTCTCCTTGCAACGTATCTGCAAAGGACCGTGTTTGTTTTAAAAACACTTCATCAATATGCCAGTGATCATTACTACCGCAAACTGATGCATAATTGCGAAAACGAAAACGAAATCCGTTCTGAAAATAAGAAGCACTGTCCAGTTTCAGCATTACCAGATGAAATCCGGTGTCGTTACCTTGAGGTGTATAACCTTCCATAAACCAAATGGTTTTCCAAACTTCAGTTGAAAAGGAATTCCATGATGGAACATTATATTGTAATATCAATGAATCTGTTGGATTAGGCGCGTAACCCTTTCCGCCTGCCTGATACCAAAAACTCAAATACACGGAATCACCAATACTTAACGACTGCAAATTGATATGTCGTGATGTTAATTCATCCGCCGGAGAGCTCGTATTCGAGGGCGCTAAAGCGTTGTAAGGCATGCCCGTAAAATCGAGGCCATCGAATGTACACACACCAATATTCACGGGAGAAAGCGGCCATCCGCGATTGACATAAATTCCCGGATTCAAAGTCAGATTCCACCACGTTGTATCAGGACGATGATCGTCGTAAGAAAAATCATCACGAAATCCGGTTGAGGGCAAGTTAATGGTATCTCCCGAAAAACTTCTGGAACGATTCGCAGCGGCATCAACCGTTTGAGCAGCGTTGTGCGTAACCGGAGCAGTATGTTCGGGCTGAGCGAAATAACTAATAGAACTAAAAACTGCACATGCAGTGAATAAATGCTTCATTATTAATCCTCTGTTTTCAATTTCGATTTATCCGAAGTCACGAAAATATCGATGGTCGTTCCTTTGATGATTTTTTTATCCTTGCCCGGCACAGGATTTTGGTTGTACACAAATGCATTCAACGAATCCTTTACATCAGGATCTTGAATTAATAACCAATCCAATCCCATATCCAACAGTTTTCCACGAGCCTGTCGGAAAGTTAAACCATTTAAATTAGGAATAGGCATTCCCGAAATTCCGCCTTCACCATCAACACCAACCATCAACAAAACGGTTTCACCTTTCATAATCGGAGTACCGGGCTCGATGCGTTTGCCTTTGTAACGTTGTTCGATAATCGCACCATGATGCGGATCTTCTACTTCTTTGAATTCCGCTTTCAATCCGTAACTCTCGCAAACGGCTTTTGCCTGGCGTTGCGATAAATCTTCCAACTTGGGCATCGCAATAGAAGGCGGTGTGATCGCAGTAACATACAAATACACAGTTCGATTTTCTTTCACATGTGCTTTCGGTTCAGGGTCCTGACGAAATACAACTCCCTTTTGTTTCTGCGGATCCCAGATGGAATCGATGATTTCGTATTTCACAGGTTTATCATCAACGAAACGATCCAGTTGAGAAATTTTCAAATCGATAAAATCAGGTACTTCTATAAAATCTCCGTGATTGGTAAACGAACTCATCCAGGCAAATGTGGCCCAAATTAGTAAGGGCAATAAAACCAACGCAATAGCTGCATTTATCAGAAATCGTTTACCGGTAAGAAACTGAAACAAATTTTTCATTTAACGTTATGCCGGTTGTTGTTGTAATTTTTTTCGTGCGAATGAAAAATTCAAAATCGCATCAATAAATTCGTACGGTTTGTATTCATTAATCGCCGCCTGATGGAAAATACATGTGGCAGGTGTCATTCCCGGAAGCGAATTCACTTCAACAAAAATAACCTCAATTCGATCAGGAGAATAAATTCGCACAAATGCATCGATACGGGTATAACCCTGAATGTTTAACAGACGCGCAGCAGCACCCAAAGTTGCCTTCACCTGATCCGAAATTTGTTGTCGCTCATGAGGATTAACTGCATATCGAGCAGGAGTAATATTTTGTCCCTGACCCGCTAAAAATTTCTCTTCCAGCGATAATACTTCTCCTTCCGACAAGGCTTCCGAGGCTTCAAATACTTCATATTCCAATTGTCCTTGCGGTCCGTAATGTGTGACCATTCCACCGGTTATTTCCAGAAAATGCTTCGCATCACGTTTACTGATCAACTCTTCAACTAGAACAACAGGTTTATTCGGAAACTCTTCTTTGGTGCGAAAGCTTCGAATTCTTCTTTCGTTTTAATTTTCCGAACAGCGGAACTGCATCCATCATCCACGGGCTTAGCAATAAAAGGCCAATGAATATGTTTATCGATATATGCCAATACCGAAGCAGGATTTTTCACCCATTCATCCTGAGTAACGAGCACGTGTTCCGCAACCAAAAATCCATTTTGTTTTAAAATTTCATTCGTGCGGTATTTGTCAATGGTAATCTGCGAACTCTCTTTGCCGCTTCCATTGTACGGAACACCCAATGCATCAAGCTTCTCCTGCACTGCCCCATCTTCCCCCGGACGACCATGCAGTGCAATAAACACAGCATCGGCCATTTTGCTTAACTCTTCGTAAGAAATTTTTCGTGGAGCAGACAGTGCGTCAGGAGATGCGAAGCGGTTGGTAATCGAAGCAGCCTCCTGTATAATTTTGCGCACAACAGGATGAATTTTCCACGCATCAATTTTCTCTTTTATATCATCCGCATTATCCTTCAACAAAATATTTACGGGAATAACATACAACTGATGATCATCGGCATGACCGGTAAGAAACACCGGTATCGGGCTATACTTGGTTGATGAAGATAATTTCTCGAAAATATTTCGTCCGCTTTCTACTGAAATATGGCGCTCGGATGAATATCCGCCTAACAATACCGCAACGCGTGTACGTTCTTGTGCCGCTGAACGAATAGCATCCATGCCCGAATCGAGACGATGCAACAATTGATCGTAGTGCTGTCCGTTTTTGTCCGACTTAATACGCGCTAGCAAAGAAGTACGGATGATGTACGTCAAAAACTGAGAAGGATTCAATCCGATTTCTGCAGCCTGATGAAAGAAAAACGACGATGGCATCATTCCTGAAGTGGTGTTCGGATCATTCAAATAAATTTTTCCATCATCACCAACGAATCCATCGATGCGCGCATAAACATCAAATTGCAGGGCTGTAAATAAACGCACACATTCTGTTCTGATAGCTTCGATTTGGGCATCAGGCAATTCAATAGGCGTAATTTTGCGCGAAAGTCCCGGTAAATATTTGGAACGATAATCGAATAACTCCTTGCCTTTACGAATCTCTGTAGGAGGCAATGCCACAGGAGTAGCGTCCTCTCGTTCCACTACAATACATGAAAATTCTTTCCCCGAAATAAATCCTTCCACAAGCACTACACTTTCAGCATCCAGAGCTTCCAGTGTTACACTTGCATGTTTTGCAGCAAATAATACGTCCAAGCGCTGCAACAAATTATCCGGATGAAAAATCATTTCGGTGTTGGTTCCGGCAGTTAATTTCACCGGCAATCCTATACCTTCACGAATGTCTGTTAGAACGCGGATTGTTGCATTCTTATCGCTTGCTGATAAAGAGTTCCATGCTGAGGAGGATATAGTTTTGATAAACAAACTCTTGAGTAAGGCTTCGCGTAATTGGTTTGCATCAGCTTCATGCAAAATTGAAATTCCGATGGATGAACCTTGCGTGGATGCCTTTACTACAGCAGGAAAACCAATTTCTTGCTGAATTTTTTGAAATAACTTTTCGCCTGAATCGCTAAGAATGTCCTCTCGTGATAAGGCAATAAAGTTAGGAGATGCAAAACCCGCATTCACCATCAACTTCTTCTGAACCGCCTTATCAATACCGATTGCAGAAGGCAATATCCCCGAACCGGAATACGGAATTTTAAAATATTCCAACAGACCCTGAATTTTGCCATCTTCACCGAAAGGTCCGTGCAAACATAAAAACGCAAAATCAATTTCTTGCTTTAACTGCTCAACACTCAAACGCTTACCCAACTGTCCAAACATGGCATTCACGGTTGCATCATCAGGATTCAAAGATTCCGCATACACCTGAAATTCGCCCTGTGACTCAGGAATAAAATCTACGGGCGGATAAAAGTCACGGATACTGCCTTTGTACAGGTATTCCCAATTTAACAACACGAAATTGCCGCAGCTGTCCACAAAAATCGGCACCGCTTCAAACAGGGATTTATTTAAATTATCATAAACGGTTCTACCTCCAGCAAATGATATTTCACGTTCACGGGATGATCCTCCGAAAATAATTCCAATCTTCAATTTCATAGCGTCGAATATGCCCGACTCAATATGATCAGGCATGTGTAAAGATAAGCAATCGCGCAGGGTGTGGAAGGTTCCGGCAACAGAACTGTTGTCAACTTTTGAACAAGTGTCGGCTGAAATCTATTGATTGCGGGAAGCCATCCATTGCGCCCATGCCTTAACGGCCCTCGAGCGGTGACTTAAACGATTTTTTTCATCGCCGGACATTTGTGCAAATGTGTGCGTTTCACCATCCGGAATAAACAGCGGATCATAGCCAAACCCATTACTACCACGAAGTTCCAAGGCAATAACTCCGTTCACGATTCCTTCAAAAAGATACTCACCGGTTTCATCAATAAAAGCCAACACGGTACGAAATCGTGCGTGACGTGTAACTTCGGAACGTAGCTCCTGCAATAATTTGGCATTATTTGCCTGATCATCTTTTTGCGGTCCGGCGTAACGAGCCGAATACACTCCCGGAGCGTTGTTGAGTTCAACTACTTCCAATCCCGAATCGTCCGATAGCGTTGGATTTCCCGTGAGTTGAAATATTTTACGAGCCTTTTGTAAAGCATTTTCCTCCAGTGTGGTACCTGTTTCCTCTAACTCATTTTTCACCAAATCATCTATGCCCGATGCTGCAATTCCTGCAGGCAGAACAGCCTGTATCTCCTTTATTTTGTAAGGATTCTGAGTAGCTAACAGTATAGTAATCATGAGATTTAAGTAAATGCTTATCTTGTAACGTTATTAACTCAGCAAAGTTAAACTTTACGTGAAGAAGATTGACCTTATGATTGTCGGAGCGCAAAAGGCCGGCAGGACATCGCTGAAAAACTATTTGGGTGAACATCCGAACATTTCTACGCATGATCAGAAGGAAATCGGATACTTTGTGGTGGATGAAGAATACCGTGAAAGGATAGAAAAAGCAGATGAAAAGTATTTTCACGATTATTGTAAAGGTAGCACGTTGATTGCCAAAAATGCCATGCTGTATGCGCATACTGAAGAATTGAAAAGTCTTTCAAAGTGTAATCCTCAATGTAAAATTGTCATTATGCTTCGTAATCCGATTGACAGGATGTACAGAGCTTTTTGGATGGAACAATTTTACGGTTCAGTAAAGACAGATTGTACTGCCATGCAGGAAGTAATAGCCTGTGGAGTCCGCGATACAAGGGATAGGCGTTATGAGATTTTTGTTGGAATGAGTTTATACATCAATCATCTGAGATATATCTACGCGAACTTTCCCAAGGAACAAGTTAAAATATTCTCGTTCAAAGGTTTTAAAAAAGATTTGCTATCGTATTGTAAAGAAGTTTATGAATGGTTGCGGGTGTCTTTCGATTTTCAGCCTGCAACACATGTTGTTAATAATGAAACTAAAAAGACGCAATCATTAACGTATTCAAGGTTAACGAATAGAATTGTTAACAATAATTATCCGATCAAGAAACCGATAAAAAAAGTGGTTGCTGCTTCTGCCAATCATAAGTTAGGTCAAGCTTTACGTGGCATAAATAAAACAGAAAAGCGACCGGATCCTGTCCCTGCAGACATGCGCACGTATTTGAAAACTTTTTTCGAGCCTTACAACAAGTATGTACAACAACTTACAGGATTTGATACCGAGCTATGGAACCAATAAAGGAATATACCATAAAAGCTCCGGGGAAATTTCAATTGAATCTTTCGGAATTAAAACAGTATCATGAACTCTTGTATTTCTTCACATGGCGTGATATTAAAATAAAATATAAGCAAACGGCGCTCGGATTTTTATGGGCGGTTTTACAACCTTTACTTATAGCGGGAATTTTAGCATTCGTTTTAGGCAATCGAAACAGTGGCTTCATTAATAACTTCCTGCCGTTTTATGCGGGAGTAATGGTATGGAACATTTTTGCTTCAGGTATTAATAATGCAGGAAATAGCATGGTAAGTAATGCTAACATAATTAAGAAAATATATTTCCCGCGTTTGTTACTTCCACTCTCTTCTCTCGCCGGTACATTGTTCGATTTTACCATGTCCATTCCAATTCTGGTGGCAGTTTGTATGCTGTCACCAACAGAAATAAACATCGCACAGGTGTTATGTACGTTTCCTATGGCTGTAATTACTATGCTGTATGCAGCTACGGGACCTGCACTACTGCTCTCGGCGTTGAACGTAAAATATCGCGACTTCCGTTACGTTATTCCGTTTTTACTACAACTATTACTTTTCGCATCACCGCTTTTTATTAAAACAATTAATATTCCAACACACCTTAAACCCATACTGAATATTAATCCAGCTGCGCTTGGAATTCAATGGGCTCAGGCAGGATTTGGTGGCGAATTACCTTCAAGTATGGAATTAATTTCAGGCTATTGTACGTATGCCCTATTCCTGATTATAGGCATATATTATTTTAAGAAAACTGAACATAATTTCGCAGATCTCGCGTGAAGCCTATTCTCGAAATACAAAACATCAGCAAGACGTTCAGGATTAACCATGAACAGACGCCGTATTTAAGTATGCGCGATGCCGTGTCGGGAATATTTAAAAGCAGTGCCACCGAAGTAGAAACTTTTTACGCACTGCGAGATATCAGCTTTAGTGTTCAACAGGGTGATACCATTGGAATAGTAGGTAAAAACGGCGCGGGTAAATCTACATTGCTAAAAATCCTTTCACGTATCACGCCTCCTACTGCAGGACAAATTAAAGTGCGCGGCAGGATTGCAAGTTTACTTGAAGTTGGAACGGGCTTTCATCCCGAACTAACAGGTCGTGAAAATATCTTCATGAACGGTTCTATACTCGGAATGAAACGCTCAGAAATCAATTCAAAATTCGACCAAATTGTAGAGTTCTCGGGCACAGGAAAGTTTTTAGATACACCGCTAAAGCATTATAGCAGTGGAATGCAATTGCGACTTGCATTCTCTGTTGCGGCCTTCCTTGAACCGGAAATTTTAATTATTGATGAAGTACTAGCGGTTGGTGACGTTGAGTTTCAGCAACGCTGCATGGGCAAAATGGAAGATGTTAGCAAAAGCGGACGTACTATCCTATTTGTAAGTCACAACATGGGCGCTGTTCAGGCGTTATGCAAAAACAGCATTTACCTGCAACAAGGTCAACTGAAAATGCAGGGCCCAACAGGACAAATTATTCAAACGTATCTCAATGATCAACCAAGAGCCTGCAATACAATCAGAACAGCGGATGCAGTAAAACGATGTGCAGTCCTGCAAGTTGAAAAAACAATGCAAAATGAGCAGTTTGCAGAAGTAACGGTTCGCATTCATTCCATAAGTTCAATGGCTTGCGCACTAGATTTGCGTTTAAGCAGTATCGATTTGACGCCTGCAGGATTCGGATCTTTAGGTACTTTTAATCCGAAAGAAAAAGTTCAACTTCAACCGGGTGATAACATCGTCCAATTTCGTATTCCTACGTCAACTTTAGCGAACGGACTCTACTACATGAGTATTGATCTTACGGAACCGGATAAAGAATATTACGATCGTGCAGAACAAGCACTTTTGCTTGAGATAGCAAATCAACCAATTGTTGCAACGGGAAGAGTGTTGCAGTTGGACTGGAAATACGGCACACAACAAATACAGATACAGAAACTATAAGCCCGATGCTGAAAATAACTTATAAAATACTGAACCGTGTTTTGTATTCGGGCAAGTTCGGAGACGTGAAACTCCGCCGGGAATTAATTCAGCTATTACCTAAGACGCCGATCAATTATTGTGATATTGGAGGTTTTGACGGTAGTTTTTACCAGTTTCTTCAAAAAGAATTAAACATCAAACAAGGTATTATATTTGAACCGCAAGAAAAGTATTTTCAATTATTAAAAAATAAATTTGAAAAGAATGCTGCTGTATCGGTTTATCCTTATGCAGTAAGTGATTTGCCGGGAGAACTGGATTTTTATGAAAATGCGCTACCTGCAACTTCTTCACTATTGCCTGCAGACGAGCAACTACTGGGCAAAGAAATTGATATTTCCGGCACAAAACGAAGCGTTCAAGTTGTAACGCTAGACAGCATGAACGTTTTAGCAGGTGAGCCTCTCGGACTGATGAAATTGGATATTCAAGGTGCAGAATTACATGCATTGACAGGTGCAATAAACACGTTACAAAGAACTGAGTACATCTGGATAGAAGTTTCATTTAAACCTTTGTACAAAGGATCTCCGGTGTTTGATGACATCGTTTCTTTCTTGGAATCGCAACAGTTCATCATGATCAATATCCTACCAGGATTCAAAAGTGTTGAAGGTGAATTATTGCAAGCTGACGTATTATTTAAAAAACGAGGTATATGATACTTTCAAGAATCAGATTCTCCGTTCAGCAACGCATCTTTTGGAGTGATGTTCGAAGAAAACGAAAAGAATGGTTATCGCTTCGAAATCAACGACAAGACGTTATAATTAAATTTTCACCTGATCTTTCACTCAAATTATATACAGATAACGAACTTGCCCCTCATATTTATTGCGGTGCATTTGAATGGGCAGAACGGGAGTGGCTGGAATCAGCATTAAAACCGGGAATGGTATTTTATGATATAGGGGCCAACATAGGGTTTTTCTCGTTAATTGCTGCGGAAAAAGTAACTCCACATGGACATGTATACAGCTTCGAACCGGTTACCGGAACACATGATCGACTTGTCGAGAACATACAACTTAATAATATTGATAAACACGTTACCACTTTCCTTGCAGCTGCATCAAACCATGCAGGTGAAGCCCAAATTTATATTCCCGACAAAAAAATGGATGCGTGGAATTCTTTGGCTATTAAACCCGAAACAAGCAGTTACCGATTAGAAACCATTAAGACTATCGTTCTCGATGAACTTGTTGCAAGCAATACGCTTCGTTCACCCGATATTATAAAAATTGATGTAGAAGGCTGGGAATTGCATGTGCTCAGAGGTTTGCAACAAACATTACAAAAACACCATCCCACTTTATTTATTGAATTTACTTCACAAAACCTGAAAGCCGCAGGATCAAGTTGCACAGAATTAGCTGATTTTATTCGTGCCTTAGGTTATCAATTATATGAATACGATCCATGTTACAAAAATTTATTAGTTCAGCATGATTTTAATTTCGAGCACAAAAATCTGATTGCGAAACCGGCACGATGAAATCAATTCCGAAAATCAGTATTGTTGTTCCGTCTTTCAATCAGGGACAATTTATAGGTGAGACGCTGGAATCACTGATCACTCAGCAATACCCGAATCTGGAACTAATTATCATCGATGGTGGAAGTACAGATAATACGGTAGCTGTTATTGAACATTACGCACCTTACATTACATATTGGGTAAGTGAAAAAGACAACGGACAAACGCATGCAATTAACAAAGGCCTTGCACATGTAACCGGAGATATTTTTAACTGGCTCAACAGCGACGACGTCCTTGAACCGGGATCATTACATCATCTTGCGCAATTGTACAATCAATATCCTACTAAGAATTTATTTATTGGGAAGACGCGTTTTTTTGATTTGAACGGAACAATGCGAAATTCAACACCCATTGTGTACAAGTCCACTGCTACAACTTTAGGATATGGACAGGTAAATCAACCTGCCATGTTTTACAAAACGACTGCCCTAACGAAACTTTTACCGTTAGATGATAATCTTCACATGTGCATGGATTTGGATCTTTGGACCCGTTATCTGTTAAACTTCGGCCAAGATGCGATTTGTCAAAGTGAATGCGTACTTGCAGGATTTCGCTTCCACGGCGATTCGAAAACCATGAGTGCGGCAAATCCCTTCCGGAAAGAACGTGATGTATTGTACGAAAAATTAATGTCCAAGCATCACAACAATGAAGTCGTTCAATCCGCAATGCCCTATTATTACCTTTGGTATGCAGATGAATTGTTGGGTGCGAAAGACTTTATAAATTCAAAGAAATTACTCAAGAAGGTAAATATATTTTGTTTGAATAGTCAGGGACTGCGCCTTTATTTCGGCGTTTACAGGCGCCTAGTACTGCATACCTAATGAGTACATTAAATACTAATGCATTTAACTCCTGAAATTTAATTACGATCAGAAAATATATGGAATGCCAATGTGCCATGTTAGTTTTAAGTTGCGATAAATACGCTGATATATGGCCGGTATTCTTTGAGTTTTTATTTAAACATTGGAAAGATTGCCCCTATAAAATCTATTTGGGCAGCAATACGATTTCATTCGATAACCCCAAAGTAAAAACTATTCTTTCGGGCACGCCAAAAGATTGGTCAACGGATACAAGATCAATACTAGAGCAGATTGATGAAGAATATGTAATCGTAATCTTAGAAGATTATTTCATTTATGCCCACCCTGATCAGGCTTTGTTGAATAGTGCTGTTAATTTTATGAAAAAGCACCAAAGTGTTTTTATGCGCTTAGCGTGCTTTCCGGAGGATCATTTTATCGATTATGCATACGATCCAATGCCTAACGAACACCCATTCGTTGCCACCAGAAAAGAAGCGCGCTATCGGGTAAATTTGCAAACTGGATTATGGCATAAAAAGTCCTTTTATGAATTAATTATCCCCGGAGAATCGCCATGGGAATTTGAACACAAAGCTACGGAACGAAGTAGAACTGATACTCGCTTGTACAGCGGACTAGCAGTAACACCCGGTCTTCGCTATGTGCACGGACCTATTCCCTATTTGTGTACAGCCCTTTCTCGCGGAGTTTGGATGCTCGACGCCATAGAATTATGCCGGAAGGAAGGAATTGTTTTAAATACAGGAAAGCGTCCCGTGGAAACAAAATGGGCGTATATAAATAGGCGTTGGTACCATATAATGCCCTTTGGTTGGCGGAAATATGTAGATTTTATTTTTTCAAAATGGTAGTCAGCATGAACATTTTCGAACGGTCCTTCTGGAACAAGGTTAGATTGCACATTAAGGATACTGCATTTACCCATCCGTACGAACACCTTATACGCGCAATTCGAATTGCGAATCAACAAGGACTTGGAAAATCATTTGCAGGTTCAATTATTGATGTGGGTGCATATGATGGTAAAACAGCACTGTTCTTTAACAACTATTTCCCCAATGCAACAATTCACGCTTTTGAACCTAATCCACGTGCCATTCAATTATTGGAAAAAAGCGTTAATGATATTTCAAAAATCCAAACACATCACCTGGCACTATCGAGCAAGGAAGGTTCAGTGCCATTATATGTAACACACAATGAAGTTTCTTCTTCCTTGCACAACACAGATACTTCATCAAAGGACGCTTCAGCGATTTTAGCCGAACAGCTACAAGTTAAAGAAGTCATTAGTATTAAATCTTCAACTTTAGATAGTTTTAATTTTAGTGACATTTTGTTCCTCAAACTGGATACGCAAGGCAATGAAATTAAAGTTCTTGAAGGAGCGACAGAAAGTGTACGTAAATCTCGTTTCGTAATTACTGAGATGTCAGTGCACACGCTGTATGAAGGAGGTTGTATGTATTACGAAACAGATGAAAAACTGCGGAACGCAGGTTTCGAACCGGTTGACTTCATTGTACCTTCTCGCAAGAATGGCGTGCAGATGACGGAGTTTGATGCTATATACAGAAACACGAATTTGTAAGAGCAATGAATTCTGAACTCAGCATATTCATTCCAACCTATAATGGAAAGCAACGTGTTGAACGATTGCTGAAAAGTTTATTGCTTCAGGACATTCCCACTCCGGAAATACATGTATTGATTGACGGCAGTTCGGATGGTACAGAACAACTGAAAACTAAGTTTCCTGAAGTGGCATTTCATAATTTTCCGAACGGAGGACGCGCTGCTATACGAAATAAAGCACTTTCAATTTGCACCACGAAGCATTTGCTGTTTTTAGATGATGATATGCTCGCGTCAACTGATTTGGTTCGTAAACACATCGAGTTTCATCAACAGCATCAGAATTCTATTGTTTCCGGGAACGGCTTTCGAAATCCGCAGAATGCGCCATCAATATTCGGATCTTATCTCGTAGCTCAAGAACAAGCATGGTATAAACCCCGAGGTTCGTTTCATCGTGTTGAGTCCGACAAATACGCCTTTACATCTTGCAACGTGAGTATGCCTTTAAAAGTAATGCGAGCTCTGAACGGCTTTAACGAAAATTTAAAAGATGGAGAAGACTTTGAATTTGCCATGCGTGCGCTACAGCAACAAATTCCTATTTATTATAATCGAGAGTTAATGGCGTGGCACGAGGACTGGCCAACGTTGCAGCAATATGTTCGACGTAATGCCGAATATGTGCAAGGTAAAAAACGTCTATTGGAACTTAATCCGGAATACAACAAATGGTTGAAAGTTCGGGACAAGCGCGCTTTGGCGTGGCACAAAAAATTTATTCGATCTGTTCTGGCCCGAATCGCCATGTCGGATGGAGTATTGTTCTCCTTATTACCGAAATCGTTGAAATTTTTGGCCTTCCGTTGTGCAATTTCGGTATATTCAGTAGTGTAAATGCCGGTAAAAAAAAAGCATATCATTTGGGTTTTGGCGAATTGCAATCGCGCACCTTATTTCACGTGGTTTGCGCGTGAAGCTGCGAAGCACAGTGATTTCCAACTTTCCTTTGTTGCCCTTTATCCTACTCGTCCGGAACTGGTGAATGAGCTAAATACTTGGGGATTTGAATGTCACTGGATTCCTTACTATTCCGGTTCAAGAAAACAACAACTGGTAAAAGCATTTATTGCATTGCGCCGTTATTTCAAGAAAACGAAACCGGATATTGTACATACGCATCTGTTTGATGATTCACTAAGCGGAATTCTCGCTGCAAGATATGCTCAGGTTCCTATGCGTGTTGTTACGAAAGGAGATGCATCGTATCATCATTATCATGTTCCGCATTGGACTCGATTTGATAAAATGATCAACGCCGGCGCTACCGATATCATTGCCTTATCGGAGGAGAGTAAAGAGTTTATAATTAATACAGAACGCGCGCCGTTTGAGAAGGTGCATCTTCTTCATCATGGTTTAAATATTGACGAAGTAACACGGGCAACCACCGCGACTATTGAATCCATGAAAACGCGATGGAATTTAACGGGGAAACACGTGGTAGGTGTCGTGAGTAGAATGGTGAAATGGAAAGGTTATGATACTTTGATTGAGGTTGCCGGGGAAACAATCAAAAAAGACCCCAACGTTCATTTTCTATTTTGCGGTAACGGGCCCGATAAGCAACGCATCATGCAACGCATTCGGGAAATGCAACTTGAGCCCTTTATTTCGTTGACAGGACCAATACCTGCGGCAGACATGCCTTCGTTCTTCCGGTGCTTGAATGTTTTCTTACACGGCGCAAAAATGGAGCCTTTCGGTTTAGTTATTGCAGAAGCCATGCTCAACGGTATTCCTGTTGTATCTACTCCAACCGGCGCTGCACGTGACGCCATTATTTCGGGGAAACATGGCTATATTTGCGACTTCGGCAACACGACTGCGATGAGCGAAAGTATTTTAAAACTGCGCGATACAGAACAGGCTTCAGTACTCGGAAAAAATGCGAGAGCACAAGCAACCATTTTATTTTCGTCATCGGCCAACTATAAGAATTTGCTGGAGTTGTACACTAAGTCGCACCGGCAATGAAAAATTTCCTGAAACGACTTTATCATTTGTTGCCATTCAAAAAGCAACTGTTCATCCTTATTCGCTCCTGTTGTAAACCAAGCGCTTCGGTATACCAACACTTACATTTCGTTGGCGTGTTTAATGTCACATTGCGTGAAAAAAAAGTATTTAAACTTTTCCATCACGGTAACATTGAAGAGAATGAAATTTTCTGGAACGGCTTAGAAAAAGGTTGGGAACAAAAGAGCATAGATTTGTGGCTTCAAATTTGTCCGCATCATAAAACCATATTAGACGTTGGTGCAAATAGCGGTTTATACGGAATAGCAGCAAAAGCATTTAACCCTCAAGCTGAAGTCCATTGTTTCGAACCGGTAGTAGGAACCGTAGAATATCTGATGGAAAATTCCAGAATCAACAATTTTGATATCGGCATTCACACTATTGGACTCTCGGATTATGACGGCATTGCCGACGTTTATCTTCCCGACGAACGTAATTTTGCCTATTCAGTAACTGTAAATCAAAACACGGTAGCACCACAGAGCAGTTCGAGAAAAATTTCTATCAGTGTTCAGCGTATTGACACTCTAATCGAACAACAAAAAATTTCATTGCCCACCTTAATCAAACTCGACGTAGAACGTCACGAGTATGAAGTGTTGATGGGAATGGGAAAATGGTTAAGGGAACTTCAGCCTGATCTGTTGATTGAAGTATTGGACGACGAACAGGCTGTTAGGTTACAAAGCGTATTCGAAGGCATGAACTACCTGTATTTCAATATTGACGATCAGAAAAACACAGTGCGGCAAACCAATAGCATTGAGAAAAGCGATTACTGGAACTATCTTGTATGTAAGCCTGAAACGGCAAAAATATTGAAGTTAATTCCATGAGCACTGTTTCAGTAATAATACCTGCATACAATGCGGCAAACTTTATCGTGGAAACGATTCGTTCCGTAATAGAACAGACGTTTACCGATTGGGAGTTAATTATTTCTGATGATGGTTCTACAGATAATACGGAAGCAGCTGTTAAACCGCTTCTCAATCATCAAATACGTTATGTCAAACATCCTAATGGAGGTGTTTCATTGGCGCGTAACAGAGGCGCAGCAATAGCCACAGGAAAGTATCTTGCTTTTTTAGATGCTGATGACGTGCTTACGCCTGAATCATTGAAAAAGAAAGTTCAGGTTTTACAAGAACATCCAGAAATCGCTGTAGTATTTTGTGATGTTGCAATAATTGATGAGAAGTCAGATAAAACCGGAGTAGAACTTATCGGATCGGATGAAGATATTTTGAAGCACTTATTGCTTTGGGACAAGACAGTAATTCCCGGTCCGAGCAGTATTCTTGTGACACGTGAGGCCTACGATGCAGTTGAAGGATTTGACCCTGCATTTTCTACAGCTGCAGATCAGGATTTTTTCTTCCGGATCGCTGGCCAATTTAAGTGTCATCGTATTCCTGAAGTTTTAACATTATACCGTAAACACGGTTCCAACATGCACATGAATATTCGTCGCATGGAACAAGATCATATTGGTGTTTATAAGAAAGCCGTTCGACTGAATCTGTTTGAGACCTCCTCATTTAAACGACACTGCTTTGCCAATCTCTATTTGATTTTGGCAGGATCATGGTGGGTAAACGGAAATAATAAATGCCGCGCTCTTTTGTTTTTAATTAAAACGGTAATGATGCGTCCGGCTCATGTCACACGAATACTAAAGAAGCTGGCATGAAGGCGTTGATGATCGTTACGTACTGGAGTTTTGAAGATGCGTTGATTCAGTCATACACGCTGCCGTATGTTCGTTTAATTAAAAAACATTTAGGAACTGATACCAACATTATTCTGATAACGTTTGATCGGAATCCACACACCGAACAGGAAGTTGAAATTGAACCCGGAATTACGAATTACAAATTTCGTTTATACAACTTCGGATGGAAAGCAATAATGGAAGTGCTCGCGGCATTACGACAAATGCGAAAATTAATTACAACTCGTAATGTATTTCAATTGCACGGTTGGTGCGCCACAGGGAATGGAATAGCGTGGGTACTCTCGCGAAAAACAGGCTTGCCGCTCATTGCCGATAGTTTCGAGCCAAACGCAGAACCTATGGTTGAAACCGGCACATGGAAATCCGGATCAATTGCTTTTCGAATTCAATTTTGGCTAGAGAAAAAAACTGCGCAACATGCTACACAGCTCATTGCCATTTCTCCTTACATGCAGGATTACATGGAGAAGAAGTATGGTGTTACCCGAAAAATCAAATACATCAAACCTGCCTGTGTGGACCTGGAATTATTTAGTGCCAACAAGAAACATATTGGCACACTTGTAAACGAGCTGCAGCTTCAGGATAAAATTATTTGCGTCTATGCCGGTAAGATTGGAGGATTTTACTTGGAGCAAGAGCTATTCGATTTCTTCGCTGTTGCAGAAAAAAAATGGGGCGATAAATTTCGTGTTGTCTTATTGACTTCACACGAAAAATCTTTCGTCGATAACTATGCAACTAAAGCTGGTTTTTCCGTAGACAAAATGATCATACGTTTTGTTAAGCATCATGAAGTACCGGATTATCTTGGCTTAGGCGATTTTGCAATCGGGCCCTACAAACCGGTTCCGAGCAGGCTGACCTGTTCTCCTATAAAAGATGGAGAATTCTGGGCGTTAGGTTTACCAATTATCATTACCAAAGGAATATCCAATGATACTGAACTGATAGTTAAAAGTAAGTGTGGCGCGGTTATCGAATCATTCACAGTATCCGGATACCTAACGGCTTTAGACCAAATCGAAGTATTGTTGCTTGATACTTCGGTCGCGGATCGTTGCGTACAATTAGCGCGGGATTATCGCGATTTTGGTATTGCAGATAAAATATATTCCGAAATTTACGCACCCAGAAGCAATGAACAACAGTAAAAAAATCATAGTTACCGGAGGTGCGGGTTATATCGGCTCGCATACTGTAATCGAGTTACTTTCGCAAGGGTATCATGTTACGTCAATGGATAATTTTTCCAATTCGTCGCCTGATGTATACCGAAGAATTGAAGCAATTACGAATCAACTTCCGGAAACGGCAACTGTTGACCTTGCTGATAAAAAAGCCTGTCTTGAAGCATTTGCAAAACATCGTAATGCATTTGCAGTAATTCATTTTGCTGCATTTAAGTCCGTGCCGGAATCTGTTGCTTCACCTATTGAATATTACAGAAATAACGTCAACAGTTTACTCAACGTGATGGAAGCGGCTACAGAAGCCGGAATCCGGAATATCATCTTTTCCTCCTCTTGTTCTGTTTACGGCAACATCAATCAACTTCCGGTAAACGAGAACACGCCGTTCAGCAAAGCTGCGTCACCATACGCGTATACAAAAGTTATTGGAGAACGTATTCTGGAAGATTACTGCCAAATACATCCTGAAGCGAAAGGCATTAGTTTACGTTACTTTAATCCTGTTGGAGCACATCCCAGCGGATTGATCGGTGAATTACCGCTAGACCGACCCAATAATTTAGTGCCTGTTATCACACAAACGGCAATTGGCAAACGAAATCAAATGGAAATTTTTGGTTTTGATTATCCTACGCGCGATGGCACTTGTATACGTGACTATATACATGTGTGCGATATAGCCGCTGCGCACGTTGCTGCAATAGAAGTGCAACTGGAGCAAGTCAATTACGATGTAATCAATCTTGGAAGCGGACAAGGTGTTTCTGTTTTGGAAGCTATTTCCGCCTTCGAAAAAGTTTCCGGAAAAAAAGTGAATTACCTCCGTTCTCCGCGACGCCCGGGTGATGTGGAAGCCATTTATTCCGACAGTTCAAAGGCCGGTAAAATTTTGAATTGGACCACCCGATATAATTTGGAAGACATGATGAAAACAGCGTGGCAATGGGAACAAAATTTGAACAATAAATAATGAAGCGTCACCAATTCTGCACTTTATGTCATCACGATAAACTTGTGTCCTTAGCTACACCTTACCGTCATGCAGGATTGGTTCAGTGTAAAAAATGCGGGTTTGTGTTTTCCGGGTTAATCCCTTCGCATGAAGAGTTGGTAGCACATTACGCCAAATACGATCGTTCGAAAGACATTTCAGAAATTACGGTGAAACGTTATACCGAACTCTTAACTGAATTTTCTAAAATGATTTCAGGGCGAACGATTCTGGATGTTGGTTGTGGTAAAGGCGAATTTATGGAAGTTGCGATGAACAACGGCTGGACATGTCATGGAACTGAATTTGATGATCACGCAGTTGAGTTGTGCAAGAATAAAGGAATTAAAATTTTCCAGGGCCCGTTAAGTCAATATCAGCCAACACATTTACTTGATGTGATCACTTCATTTGAAGTAATTGAACACATTAACAATCCCGATGAAGAATTACGCAAAATACATGCACTGTTAAAGCCCGGCGGATTGCTCTACTTTACTACGCCTAATTTCAATTCATTGAGTCGTTATTTACTCAAAGGCAAATGGAATGTCATTGAATATCCGGAGCATCTGAGTTATTTCACTGCAGGTGTACTGAATAAAAAATTACAGGATATCGGATTTAAAAAAATTCACTTGGACACCACCGGCATCAGTATTCAGCGTTTAAAAACTTCCATGAAAAACGTTCCTCATGGATCTACGGAAACTAATGCTGACCAACTCTTCCGCGAAACAGCAGAACGTAAACCGTTGTACAAACTCATGAAATCTTCGGGAAATTTCTTATTGAATACGCTGTGCCTCGGAGATACACTAAAGGGACTTTACCGCAAGGTCTGAGCCATCTTAGCGAGTGCAGATTCCTTTCTGTAGAACTCGTAAATCACAATTAGCACGCACACAAATATGGAGAGGAACGGCAATTTAAATCGCACCAACGCTCCAAAATTTGAAGTAGACATTCCCACCAGAATTGAAAAAATTACGGAGTACGAGAACATGAATAAGATCAACGGATTCTCGAATAATAATTTAAAAAATCGTCGCGGCCCTGTGATTATTCGATAGCTAATTGCCAGTCCGAGCAGCAAAAAAATTAAATTCTCCAATCCTGAGGCCAACATCACAACGTTACGCGCTTCCCAAATAAAAGGACGAAACATTCCAACCACCATCGCAGCCGGCGCTTTGCCCGCAACACTTGCAATTGTCGGCTCAAAGTCTCCTATATCGAACGAACTTCCCTGATAGTAATCCTGCTTCAAATCCTTTTGCGTAACGGATGCTGTCTCTAACATTCTGTCAACCGAGAATTTACCCAAACTATTTCCCAATGCAGATAAAACACCGAATCCAACAACAAATGCCATTAGATAGATAAAAGGAATAGCTCCGTATTTAATCAACTTCACTTGCACACGCGATATACGGGCATGAAAAAACCAAATTATCGATCCCGGAAAAAGTGCGATAAAAATGTATGGTTTAATAGAAATTAGAAAATAGGATGCTACAGCCAGTATTAGCAATGCCCTTATCCTATTATTGCCGGCAAGCAATCGTTCAAACGCATATATGTACCAACACACTGCAGAAAATGTAATGGTATCTTTCAATATCCCCGATCCCCAGAACAACGCTGATGGCAGAAATAACAAAGCAAACGACAGCCTCGTTTCAATTCCGGGATAATAACGACACATAGTCGTAAACAACTTCCACATCCCGAAAAACGATATCCACGAGAGAATCACACTACTTACCAAGTAACTTTTGAATGCGATCAATAATATCGGCGCCATAACTTTCGCCACGAAAAACGTTTGTGAGTCGTAATACATGTATGGCCATGGATAACCGGTAGATTGATCGAACAGGAAATAATTTTCCAGTGTTGCTTTTTGAGTAATTACAGTAAGATAATTACCAAAATCATGCACCATTAAATTCGTGAGAGATCGCGCAGTTTCATAATAACTTACCGTATCTCCACCATTATAATAATAAATGTAAATAACACAGAAGGCTAAGGAAGATGCGAGCTTAATGAATACTCCCTTTACGTAGAAACGATAAATCGGGTCCTTTCGGATTTGAAGGGTTTGGTAGAAAAATGCCATTCCCAAAATCAACAATATATAAAACGTCAGAATCGCCCATTCGAATGAATGAATGTATCTGATGTATGAATAATTGGTGATTTCAAACATGATTAATGGTGGTGGTATTTTTCACCCTTCAAAATAGTAAATGCCCGGTAAACTTGTTCAGCAAGTAATGGTCGAATCATTTGGTGGGAAAAGGTCATTGCGGAAAGCGATATCTTCTCATCTGCCTTATTGTATACTTCCTCCGAAAAACCAAAAGGACCTCCAACGACAAAGACGCAGCGTTTGACGCTATTCATTTGATGTCGTGCAATCCAGCCGGAAAACTCTGCGGAAGTGAACATTTTCCCTTTCTCATCCAGCAATACCAAACGATCCCCGGTTTGGAGTGTCTGCAATATCATTCGCCCTTCTTCCTCCTTTTGTTGGTCAAAGGTAGTTTTGCTTCCCGCTTTAAATGCGGGTAACTCGCGCAACTCCACACCGGCGTAATGTTTCAAACGATCCAGATAGGTTGTGAATGCTTCTTTCACCCAGCCGGAATCCGTTTTTCCCACCAATAAAAACATAATTTTCATCAGACCAAAGCGTATATTTGTCGAGTATCTGCGGTTTTTCAAAAGTATCGTAATTTTTGGCTCGAAACTTGCAATTAACCGGATAAACAGAAAGACATGAAACGGTTAGTGATCTTGATGCTGATGTGGATAGCGCCTTTCGCCATGAAAGCGGATGTCATCGATGATATTGCGTCGGCAATACGTGCAGGTAATGCCAAAGAAATTTCAAAATACTTTGCGGATCAGGTTGATCTGAAAGTTTTAGATCAGGAGAATATTTACAGTCGGGCTCAGGCTGAAATGATCATCAAAGATTTTTTCGTGAAGCACCCGGTAAAAGGATTTGTTCTGGTGCATCGCAGCGTTCCAAAAAATGATTCGCGTTATGCTATCGGAACACTCGATACATCAACAGGAACGTATCGTGTGCATTATCAGATAAAAACTGCCGGAGGAAAGCATTCCATTATGCAGTTCAGGATTGAAAATAATAATGAATAAAACCACTGTTTACCGGCTCGGTCAAATCGACCAAGAACTGATTTACAAATTTATTGACGCAGCCTTAGCTGAGGATGTTGGCGATGGCGATCATACAACCTTATCAACTATTCCTGAAGATGCGCCCGATGCGGCGCATTTGCTCGTTAAAGAAAACGGTGTAATTGCCGGAGTTGAATTAGCAACGATGATTTTCAATCGCGTTGATCCTCAATTAAAGGTAAACGTTGAAATTCAAGATGGAACCTTTGTACAACGCGGCGACATTGTCTTACGTGTTCACGGCAAAGCAAGATCGATAACAATTGCCGAAAGACTGGTATTAAACTGCATGCAACGCATGAGCGGAATTGCAACACACACCCAGGAATTGGTAGCCCTTTTACAGGGATTGAACACGAAAGTTATTGATACGCGCAAAACAACTCCATTATTCCGATACTTCGAAAAATGGGCTGTCCGTATTGGCGGCGGCGCAAATCATCGCTTCGGACTTTACGATATGATTTTAATTAAAGACAATCATGTCGATTACGCGGGTGGAATTAAAAATGCCATTGATCGCGCTCATGATTATTTGGTAAAAGAGAATAAAAATTTAAAAATTGAAGTGGAAGTCCGTAATCTCGATGAGCTGGAACAAGCACTAAATACGGGTAAAATACATCGTATTATGTTGGATAATTTCTCGCCGGCATTGCTTCATCAGGCTATCCGGCGCATCAATAAACAATACGAAACCGAGGCTTCAGGGGGAATTACTGCAGAAACCATCAGAGCCTATGCAGAAACCGGAGTCGATTTCATTTCTGTTGGCGCTTTAACACATCATGTCAATAGCTTAGATTTGAGTTTGAAAGCTACCCGTGCATGATACGCCGCATCCTGAATATTTTTCTGAACACCCGGTTTGTTCGACGTCTCAACATTGTTGCTCACAAAATTTCATTACCTGGATTTGAAGGTCATTCTTTATACGAAGTAGCTGCATTCTTTTATCGCGGGATCAATCAAGGGAGTTTGCAGTTGCGCGCTGCAGCAATGGCTTATTCTTTCTTCCTGGCCTTATTCCCTACGCTCATATTCCTATTCACGCTGATTCCATACATACCGAGTAAAGAGTTGCAACCTGCAATATTGAAGTTGATGGAGGATATGTTACCAGAAAATGCCTTCGCTGTATTGGATGATACGATCCATGATATTGTTACAAGAGGCAATTCGGGATTACTATCGTTCGGCTTTCTCGCTGCGTTATACTTCAGCACCAATGGATTCAGCGCAATGATCAACGGATTTAACGCCAGTGTGCACGTGCACGAAAAGCGCACCATGATTAAACAGCAAGGTGTTTCATTCGCCTTTGTTTTAATTCTTACGCTGGCATTAGTCGTAATGACAACTGTTTTAATTTACTCGGAATATTGGTTAAAATCTGCTTTCGAACGTCCTGTATTGGAACTCATCGTCGTGAAATTTGGAAGGTGGTTGATCATCGGTTTCATCTTAATTGCAGTAATCGGAACATTCTATCGCCTTGGTCCTGCTGCGCGCATGAGCAAGTACTTAATCAGTCCCGGATCGCAGTTATCCGCTTTTTTAATATTATTAACCACCATGGGCTTTGCGTGGTACGTGGACAACTTCGGCAATTACAACAAACTGTACGGCTCCATCGGAACTGTTATCGTATTGCTGATCCTGATTAACTGGATTTCCATGATGCTGTTAATCGGATTTGAGCTGGATGCCGGTATTGCATCTGCGCGTGCCAAAGCAAAATCATTGCTGGAACAGCAAGAAGCCGAAGCTGAAAAGTCCAGTCAATCGGAGGTAATTTAAGCGGTTAAATCACGCATGAAGGTTATATTTGTTCTTCTTAAAACTGACCTTCATGAGAGTCCTGCTTGTTATTGCTGTAGCAGTTTTTTCCGCACTGCAACTTAATGCTCAGTCGAACGACATTAAATACCGTTCTGTAGAAAATCCGTATTACTGGAAAAATCGTCCTCCGTTCCCCGGATATTGGCAGCAGGACGTGCATTACACGTTAAAAGTAGCATTAGATGACACTAAAGATGTTGTATCGGGAACAGAAGAGTTAACCTATTACAACAACTCGCCCGACGAATTAACGTTCGTGTATTTCCACTTGTATCAGAATGCATTTCAGCCGGGCTCTTACACCCACGATTTACACGCACTGAATAATTACAACATCAAATACGGTCCGAACGAAAAAAACAAGTTGGGTACTGTTGTTTCCAACATGACTGTGGATGGTCAGACTGTTAAAACAGAATTGGACAATACCATTTTGAAAATATGGTTGCCTAAGCCATTAAAACCGAATCAGTCGGTGAAATTCAAAATGGATTTCTCCACATACTTCGATGGCGGTGGAACAATTCGTCGCCGCATGAAAATGTACAAAGCATATGGCTACAAGCATTATGATGGCGTGCACTGGTATCCGCGTATATCTGTTTACGATAGAAAAATGGGTTGGGATACCGACCAACATTTGACCCGCGAATTTTATGGGGACTATGGCGTTTTTGATGTTGAAATCACCATGCCCAATCATTACATCATGGATGCGACCGGTGTTATGGTTAACGAACAGGAGATGTTACCTCCTGATCTTCGCCAAAAATTAGACATTGCCAACTTTGCGAAAAAGCAGTGGGAGTCACAGCCGAGCGTAATTGTGGAACCCAACGGAACAACGAAGACGTGGAAATTCCACTCCGAAAATACGCACGACTTTGCATGGACTGCGGATCCAACCTATCGTATTGGAGAAGTGGTATGGAAAGGTATTCGTTGCATTGCTTTAGTTCAGGAACCGCATTGCGCCGGATGGCTGGATGCAGCCGCATTTACCGCTAAAGTAATTCAGGTGTATTCGGAAGATTTCGGCATGTATGCTTATCCGAAGATGATTGTCGCGGATGCGCGTGATGGTATGGAATATCCAATGTTAACCTTGGACGGAGGTTATGCGCCGGATTATTATGATCTCATTGCGCACGAAGTCGGACACAATTGGTTTTATGGAATGGTGGGCAACAACGAAACGTATCGTGCATTGCTGGATGAAGGATTTACACAATTTCTGACGGCATATGCATGCGAAAAAATTCTGGGCAAAAACAGAGTGCGTATGCCTTATCGATCAAAGTATGTGGAACGATTTACCGATCCTGAATTGTACATCGATGGTGAAGTGTATAACGGTTACATGAATGAGGGTGTGAACGATCCTGTAACCGTAATCGACCAGCACTCCGATCATTTTAACAGCGCTTTAAGACATGGTGGCGGATACGGTCAGGTATATTCGAAAACCGCTACAATGTTGTTTAACCTGCAATATGTTTTGGGCGATTCCTTGTTTCAGGCTGCAATGAAAAACTATTTTGAACAATGGAAATTCTGTCATCCTTATGTTGAAGATTTCAGAAACTCTATGATTCAGTTTACGCATGTAGACTTGAACTGGTTCTTCGATCAGTGGCTCACCACATCTAAAACTATTGATTACAAAGTTGGCCGTGTAAGTAAAGGTGATTCAACTGACGTCTATAAAATTAAGTTTGAACGTAAAGGTCGAATGCAAATGCCACTCGACTTCACAGTATACGCTAACGACGGCAAACAATACAACTACTACATTCCGAACACGTGGTATGAAAAACAAACGACTGCAACAGTATTACCGCGTTGGATCGGATGGGACAAATTGCGTCCATCATACACAGCTGAAGTTGTTATTCCGACAGGCATTCAGGATGTTCGCATTGACACTACCAATCGTCTTGCGGATGTGAACATGTTGAATAACAGCAATAAAACACCGGTAAATTTCCACTTCGATCACCGCATCTATAATCGTCCATCATGGAAAGAGTATGATCTGTACACGCGTCCTGATTTTTGGTACAACAGCTACGACGGATTGAAAGCCGGTTTTTACCTGGGTGGTGATTTCATGAATGTTAGACACACGTTCGATTTAACATTCCATTACAACCTTGGAGCATTGCGTCCTGAATTGCCGGCAAACGCAGAGCTCAATGCATACGACCAGTTCAGCGTACAATTCAATTACAGAACTCCGTTGCACCGTTTCGTTCGTAATTCAGCCATTGTGTTAACAGGCCGAAACATCGACGGATTAAACATGGGATTGGTAGGATTGGAAT
>JAJTEY010000061.1 GCA_021299855.1 Bacteroidota bacterium
AAGACAATACAGGTCAGGTGTGGATGGCTACGCGTGAATTAGGAGT
The DNA here is from genome assembly GCA_021299855.1 of Bacteroidota bacterium. Lineage (GTDB taxonomy): Bacteria > Bacteroidota > Bacteroidia > Palsa-965 > Palsa-965. Next base: position 47 of record JAJTEY010000061.1, read on the forward strand.
GTTGCGCTTGAGTTCGGAAGCTTTCTCTTCATTCCGTAATGTCCCGGGATTGAACGAAAGCAATGTATTTCGCATTTTCGAAGCAAGTGATGGAATTGTTTGGGTGGGTTCTTCCGCCGGTGGCGTTTATAAATGGAACGGAATTGTTTCTACTCCGGTTTTATTTCAGGGTAAGAAATTCGAAAATCCGGTCGCCATAACGCAAGATAAAAAAGGTACGGTTTGGGTTGGTCATAAAACCGGAATCACTGCGGTGAGCGGGCCGACTGCCGGAACGACAGTATTGAACGGAGCTCGTGTGCGTGCTATTGAGCCTGCAGAAAACGGAGATTTGTGGATTGGTACATGGGAGAAGGGATTGTTCAGAAAACGCGGTAATGAATTGAAAAATTATTCGGTTGCAACAGGTCATTTACCCATGGACTATGTGCATGATATTTTAGTGGATAGCAAAGGTCGTGTATGGGCAGGCACTGGTAATGGGCTCGCGATGATAGATGGGGAAGAGCATACGATATTTAAAGAACAAGATGGACTATGTAATCCTTACATCGGATCCATTATAGAAGATAGAGAAGGTGCGATTTGGTTTCATACCGACTTGTGCGTGATGCGGTACGATGGTATGACGTTCAAAAAATATGACGAAGACAACGGATTAACTTCAAGCACCGTGTATCTCATTACGTTCGATGCAGATGGTTATTTATGGGTGGGAACTAACAAAGGATTGGATCGTGTGAAGTTGGGAAGCATGGGAAATGTTCTTGAAGTGAGAAATTACTCCAAAAATGAAGGTTTCAGAGGAATTGAATGTAATTCGCGTGCGGTCTGTAATATGCGCGATGGCAGTATTTGGTTCGGTACGGTAAAAGGAATTATCAGATTTAATCCGGGTAGAGATTTGCCGGTTAGAACACGTCCTCAGGTTCATATCACCGCAATAAAATTGTTTTTAGAACCTATAGACTGGACCATGGCCGGTGCCGCGCAGCAAGGCTGGTATAATCTTCCCGAAAAATTAGATCTCGCGCACGATCTCAATCATTTAACGTTTCAGTTCATCGGGGTGTATTTGCCGAATCCGGAAAAAGTACGTTACAAATATATGCTCGCCGGTTTCGATTCGATATGGCAGCCTGTTACCAGCATTCCTGAAATAACGTATTCCAATTTGCCCCCGGGAAAATATGTGTTTCGTGTAATTGCCAGTGAAGATGGTGTAAACTGGCTTTCGGAAGCAGAATTGTCCTGCCCGATTACGATTCAGGCAGAACCGCCTCCGCTTTGGAAACAATGGTGGTTTATGTTAGGGCATATTATTCTGATTGCGGGCCTAATCTACTTTTTTAATGCACGTCGCACTAAGCGAATGCGTGAACAGCAGGAGTATCTGGAGCAAGAAGTGAAAGAACGAACACAGGTAATTGCTAAACAAAATGAAGAAAAGACCGTGATGTTGATGGAGATTCATCATCGTGTTAAGAATAATTTGCAAGTGATTTCCAGTTTGCTCAATATTCAGGCCGATGCTATTGATGATCCGAAGTTGCTGGCTCACTTTGAAGATTTACGACATCGTGTAAATTCAATGGCATTGATTCACCAGAAGATGTACGAATCGAAGAATCTGGTGAACGTAGATATCAAAAGTTATATCGAAGATTTGGTGAGCAACTTGATTGATGCGTACGACAGCAAAACAGTTATTCATTTAAATACAGCAATCGATAATGCCCTGCTGACCATTGATACCATTGTGCCGCTGGGCTTAATCTTAAATGAGATTATCTCCAATTCATTGAAGTACGCATTTGTCGGAAAGGATGAAGGTGAACTGAGCATCCGGTTGAAAGCAGCAGGAAATAAAATGTACATACTTACTGTATCTGATGACGGCGTCGGTTTAGGTATGAATAGCCGAACAGACGAAGGTTCTTTGGGAATGCAATTAATACGAATGCTTACGGATCAATTAAATGGTGCGTTAACGATTACCTCCGATCACGGCACTGCTTTCGAAATTCTGTTTCGTGAAGATGTAAAGGAACGATTCTAAAATAAGTGCTATAACAAAAGGCTGTCGGTAAAGACAGCCTTTTGCGTTATTGGATACTGAGTTTCTTTTCTAACTCATCAATATAAGCTCTGAAACGTTTGTCCGTGTCCATCAGGTTGTTTACCGTACGACAAGCGTGCAATACAGTTGCATGATCTTTACCACCGCAATGCATTCCGATAGTTGCCAAAGAAGACTTTGTCATGCTCTTCGCGAAATACATCGCGATCTGACGTGCCTGAACAACTTCGCGCTTACGTGTTTTGGACTTGAGCAATTCAATGGGAAGATCGAAATAATCGCAAACCACTTTCTGGATGTAATCGATAGAAACTTCGCGGGCGGTGTTCTTTACGAACTTGTCGATCATTTGCTTCGCCAAATCCAGCGTAATGGCTTTCTTATTCAGAGAAGCCTGAGCCAACAAGGAGATGTATGCACCTTCGAGTTCGCGAATGTTAGTTGTAATGCTGTATGCGAGATATTCAACTACTTCACGCGGAAGTTCCACGCCGTCGATATATAACTTCTTCTCCAGAATTGCGATACGAGTTTCCAAACTTGGAACTTGCAAGTCAGCAGATAATCCCCATTTGAAACGCGATAACAAACGCTGCTCCATGCCCTGCATTTCTACCGGAGGTTTGTCGGATGTCAGCACCAGTTGCTTACCACTTTGGTGTAGGTGATTGAAGATGTGGAAGAACACATCTTGCGTTTTATCTTTTCCTGCGAAGAACTGCACATCATCAATGATCAATACATCAATCATTTGATAGAAGTGTATAAAATCATTCTGGTGATTGTTCTTAACGGCATCAATGAACTGGTGCGTGAACTTTTCGGAAGAAACGTACAATACTGTTTTGCCGGGGTGCAAATGTTTAATCTGCAAACCGATGGCTTGTGCCAAGTGTGTTTTTCCTAAACCCACCCCACCATATATAAGGAGTGGGTTGAATGCTGTTCCGCCCGGTTTTTGTGAAACTGCAAATCCTGCAGAACGTGCTAAGCGATTGCAATCACCTTCAACAAAATTGTCGAAGGAATAATTCGGATTCAGCTGTGATTCAACATTTACTTTCTTCAATCCGGGAATGATAAATGGATTGCGAATGGTGTTCTTGTTTAAATCAATTGGCATGGCCACAGCAGGATTCTTCACTTCCTTTCTGTTGGAAGTAGGAATTTTTACTGTGTAAGGTTTGGTGTTGCTGAAGGAGTTCTCCATAATAATAGAGTATTCTAATTTTCCTTCAACGCCTAACTCTTTCTTGATTGTTTTTTTCAGAAGCGTGATGTAATGCTCTTCCAGCCACTCGTAAAAAAACTGACTTGGTACTTGAATGGTAAGAACGTTACCTGCAAGCTTTACCGGTTTAATCGGTTCGAACCAAGTTTTAAAACTCTGCGCGCTTACGTTGTCTCTGATAATGTTTAAACAGTTGTCCCAAATTTTTGCGTGTGTTTTTTCCATTACTTAATTCCTTACTTCAGGGAGGTTATATCGTGTGTGTGATTGTTCGTTAGCCAAAATTATCATTTCGCGGGTAAGTCTGATACTTTTCAACAAAAAAAATCCTCTAAAAATTTTTTTTGTGGGTTGCATATGTCAAACCTTTGACAGTAAAGGGTTGTCGAGGGTCGAAATGTTTTCAAAAAACATATTTATGAAAAAAGCAAATATTAATCGACGAAATTTTATGCCTTGCGCACGTCAGATTTTATTGGTATAGAGGTAGAGGAAATTTTGGTTTCTTTTGATCGGTGATCGGTTTCAACAACAATTTTTCCGAGATGAATTCCGGCCCAGCCCACCTGAGCAACTACGACATCCTTTCCGTCGCGGTTTTTGTACTTAAAAGGTTTCTCCAAAAGCGTGTGTGTATGACCGCCGATGATGATGTCAATACCTCTTGACTTTTTCGCCAGCACCACATCACTTACTTTATCCGATTCGTATTTATAACCCAAATGCGAAAGACAGATTACGAGGTCACATTTTTTCTTGTCGCGTAGTTCAATCACCATTTGCGAAGCAGTGAGCAACGGATCTTTATACACCGTCTTTCCATACAAGCGTCGATCGACCAGTCCATCCAATTCGATACCCAATCCGAAAATGCCAATCTTCATTCCGGCTTTATGTGTGATGATGTACGGTTGAATTTTACCTTCCAACGGAGTTCCGGTAAAGTCATAATTCGCGCAGATCATCGGAAAGGTGGCGTGTTGCAATTGTCTCGCCAGATTTTCCATTCCCGCATCAAAATCATGGTTGCCGATGGCTGTCACATCATAACCCATTTGAGACATGAGTTTCATTTCAACTTCGCCTTGGTACAAATTGAAATAGGGTGTGCCTTGAAAAATATCTCCTGCATCCAGGAGCAACACATGATCATCTTCGCTTCGAATTTTTCGAATCAATGCTGCGCGTTGCTCTAAGCCGCCAAGCCCCGGAAATTTCGGATCGTTAGAGGGAAAAGGCTCCAGATGACTGTGCACATCGTTCGTATGTAGAATAACTAAACGATCTTTTTTAACAGTACTACCGAAGGCTTTCATTGCATTCGAAGTACTCAACCACAAACTGCCGGCACCGAGTATTCGTAAAAAGTTTCTCCGATTAGTTTTCATATGCAATGCGTTTATCTAGTTGTGATTTTAGCTGCAAACCTTTTTGCGTTTGCTCTAAACAATACTCTATTAATCCGTCACGAATTTTTTTTCCGACTACTTCGTTCTTTACCGGTGCATTGAAGAAGTTCATTTTATCCCCGCCCAACGCTAGATAATCGGAGGTGACCACTTTATAGTTTTTGTTTTCATCAAACGGTTGTCCTCCAATGGTAGTTGCTCCCGGAGTTTTGTCGCTTTTGATGATCATGGTAAATCCGCTTGAAGGCTGACCTCCTGTTGCGGCGATGTATGCAAATAAATCTTTTGCTTTTTTTCCGGTAATTGTAAGTACGACTAGTTCATTATCAAACGGCATCAATTCATAAATTTTTCCGCGTGTAACAGGTCCTTGCGGAATAGAAGTGCGCAAGCCCCCGTTGTTGAGTATACAGATATCAGGTTGTTGACCGTCATCGGATCGGTAGTACTGTTTGGCTTTGACTAAGCAGATATCCGCTACCCAATTGCCCAACAATGTTTCTGTTTTGCCGGTTTCTTTGGGCATGGCCATTTCAACAGTTCCTAAAACCTGATTCATTTGGCTATCGAGCCTTAATTTATAAGGTAAAAGAATGGCGTGTGTTGCGGAGTCGCTAAGTGAATCGGTTGTGCGAATGGCAACTGTTCCGGCTTCCACGTTAGTCACATGTACTTTGCGCGTACAACCGATGATTGCCGCAAGCAACAAAACAGTGAGTCCTAAACTTTGCAGTAGTCGTTTCATAAAAATGTTCTGAGCCTTGAATTTACAGTTTTATCTTGGCATAGAGAATCGATTCTTTCATCTTTGTGAAACTTAACCGGAACATAACATGTTTACAGCTGAAATAAATCTTCGCGTGCGCTATGGTGAAACTGATCGTATGGGCTACGTATATTATGGTAACTACGCGGAATATTATGAAGTTGGTCGTGTAGAGGCGTTGCGCGCTTTAGGTTGGAGTTACAAAGAAATGGAGGACTCCGGATTTTTGTTGCCGGTACATTCGTACAGCATTCGTTATTTCAAACCTGCACTGTATGATGATGAGTTGATTTTGAAAACCAGCATTATCGCTATGCCCACTGCTCGTATTCATTTCAGGTACGAAATGTATAATCGTAACGGCGACCGTTTGAATGAAGGTGAAACCATTCTCGTATTTGTAAATGCGGAAACGAAAAAACCTTGCGCACCACCCGAAGCATTTATCAAAGCGCTTCAACCGTACTTCCCTCAGTAACTTCCGAGGTGTTCGCTTTGCACTCCGCTGATGGCTTTCAGCTTCGCTACTATATCTGCACTTTGCTGTTGTCGAACTTGTATTTGCAGTGAGCAACTCAAATCAAATTGTTGTTGTTCCTGTATTAGTTCTTCGTCTTTGATGAGTTTCATTACCGTAGGTAAACTGTCGTACGGGAATTCTAGTCGGTATGTTTCATAAACTATTTTTTCTAGGATGCTTGCTGCTTCCAACGCCATTCGTGTGGCTTCTTTATACGCATGAATTAATCCGCTGACGCCTAACAACGTGCCACCGAAATAGCGCACCACGATAACTGCAACATACGTCAGGTCTTTCGAGAGCAACTGATTGAATATCGGTTTACCTGCTGATCCTGTTGGTTCGCCATCGTCGGAACTTCGGTAAACACTTTTATCGGGTTGCAGGCGATACGCGAAGCAATGGTGCACGGCGTTAAAATGCTCTTTACGCAATGCTTCCAGTCGTAGTTTGAAATCCGATTCATTGCTAATCGGAAAAGCATACGCTATAAACTTACTGCCTTTGTCTTTGAACGTTGCAACAGCTTCTTCTTGAATCGTAAGATATGTATCTGTTGTCATTACGAAATGGCAATCAGCCCGATGGCCAACATGGCAAGTAAAATGCCGGTCCAGTTTAACGCAGAAAGTTTTTCTTTAAACAACACGAATGCTCCAACTGCGGAAAGCATGACGATGCCCATATTGTTTACCGGATACAAAGCCGAACTGTCCATCAATTGTGCATCCAGCGCTTTGGTTATGGCGTAAATGGAAAAATAATTCGGAATGCCCAATACCAATCCTCCTGCAATATCGCGCAATGAAACAGTAATTTGATTTTTACTGCGCTGATACAGGAGGCGCATACTACCGATGACAAATGCCGTTAAGAAAGAACACGAAATGAATAACGGAATCAGATTACCGGACACTAAAACTTTCTGGACATGATTGACGAACGCATCAATGATGCCGCTTCCGATGAACACCAATGCCGGCAGTAATAAATGTCCGCGCCCTTTATTGGCTTGTGGTGTGGCAGGTAACGTCGTGAGATAAACTGCGCCTAAGGCAAGAAGTGTTCCTACAATTTTTAACGCTTGCAATTGCTCTTGATACAAAAACACTGCAGCAATAACAGGGACAACAACAGACATTTTATTCGCTACCGTCGCCACCGATACTCCCGATTCTACTGTTGTTCGGCCGATGAGTACGAAGATGCTGATGAACAAAGAACCCATCAGCAACGGCGCCCACCACCAATCGGAAGAAGGAACTTGCGCTACCAGAGGAAAGCTGTTGCTGAGTGTTAGTCCAAGTAATCCGGCTACCGCATAGTTGACAACAATTCCGGGAAACATGTTCACTTTATAGCGCTCAAAGCCTTTCAGGATTAACAACAGCAAGGTGTTGCAAAGCATGCTGAGAATAAGCCAGATCATCGTTGCAGATAGTAATAACGAACTTCATCATCCCCGATCATCTCTTTTGTGCTTGGAGCAATCGGCAATTGCGGAGCGCGAACTCCACCTTCAAGATTTTTATTCGAAACAATTACGCGTACTTCATCCCACACGCCGTATTCCATAAATTTTTGCAACAGTGCGGCTCCGCCTTCTACCAAAACCGATTGCAAATTTCTGCTGTACAATTCTCTCAGGGCTTGAGCGAGAGGTTGATGTTCGAAATCGATAAGAACATGTTCTGCTGCCGGTGTCAACAAGTCGTGTGTACTGTTAAACACAATTGTAGGTGCAGTGCCGTCTAAAATTTTCGATGTAGTCGGTATGCGTCCTTGTCTATCAAAAGTAACGCGCACCGGATTAGGGCCTGTTACCAAACGTGTCGTCAGTTGCGGATTATCCGCCAGCACGGTATTCGTTCCAACCATGATGGCACTTTCTTCCGAACGCCATTGGTGTACGAGCTCATGCGCCGCTGCACCTGATATTAACGCACGTTGCCCGTCATGATCTTCACGTACATGATCGATATAACCATCAGCAGATTCCGCCCATTTCAAAATCACGTAAGGACGGTGTTTGGTGATCCATGTGATAAAACGTCGGTTCAAGAACTCACATTCTTGTTCCAGAATTCCTGCGGTGACTGTCACTCCGTTTTTTATCAGGCGATCAATTCCTGTTCCTGCCACCAGCGGGTTCGGATCCGTCATGCCGATAACTACGTGCGGAATTTTTTTCTCTAAAATCAAATCCGTACACGGAGGCGTTTTGCCAAAATGCGAGCACGGTTCAAGATTTACATATAACGTAGCCTCGGTCAACTGACGTTCGTCCGCTACTTGTTGTATGGCATTTACTTCTGCATGTGCACCACCATAATTGCGGTGCCAGCCTTCACCAATTAACTGGCCGTTGCGCACAATAACCG
>JAJTEY010000062.1 GCA_021299855.1 Bacteroidota bacterium
GTCTGCTTCCAACTTAAAGGACTCTTTGATGGCTTTAAAGCCTGAAATTTCAATGCGAATTTCGTAGCTCTTATCGCCTTCCAATTCTATCTGATAATTGCCCTGTGCACTGGAAGTAGTTGATCCAACTTGCTTTCCTGATGCGTCAAAAATTTTCACTTCTGCCGCAACTGCTTTTCCGTTACCATCGAATACTGATCCTGTTAACAATGACATTAAAGGGCCTTCTTTTTTCTTCGGCAATAATTCGGTCATATCCATAACCCACAAATCGCGTCCGCCCAGCCCACCTTCACGATCAGAATCTACATAAGCAGTTTTACCGTTATTCGTTACCACAAACATGCGCTCGTTCGCTACAGTGTTAATCGGGTAGCCCATGTTTACCGGTGTTGACCATTGTCCATTTTCAAAACGTGTCATGAAGATGTCGTAGCCGCCCATGCTGTTGTGCCCGTTAGAGCAGAAGTACAATGTTTTACCATCTGCTGCCGGAAAAATCCCACCTTCATCATATTCTGTATTAATCGTAGGGCCAAGATTAACAGGATCGCTCCACTTGTTCTTGTCTACTTTTTTACACATCCAAATATCTGAACGACCAAATCCTTTTTGTCCTTTGTAAGGTAAATATTGTCCGCGCTCACTCATGAAATACAAGGTGTTGCCATCAGGAGAAAGCACAGCACCATCTTCAAAATAGCTGGTGTTGATACCACGCCCCATGTTTTTTGGTGTGCCCCATTTCCCGGAACCGCTGCGTTTTGAAACATAAATTTCTCCGCCTCGTGCTTCTTCTGCATTGTTGATGTATATAAACATTTGTTTGCCATCCGGAGAAATACTGCACGCCGCATCATGTCCTTCCGAATTCACGGAGCCACGCACCAGATTTGCTTCGCCCCAGGTTGACTTTGCAGAGTCCCAAGCACAATCAAAAATATCTTCAAAGTAGCCGCTGTCCGATTCTTTGTCAACTAGTGCCGACTTTCCATCAGGACGACGTGAAGTGAAAATCATCGTTGTACCATCAGCAGTAATGGAAGGACGTTTATCGTCGTACGGACTATTTACAACAGCGCCCAAATTTGTGACAGTAACTTTTTTCGGGGTTGCCATCATTGACTTCGCGGTTTGACACTGATTCAGGTAATAGTCGATTTCTTTCGTCTTTGAAGTATTCGCGGCATTCACTGCTTTTGCTGCAATGTACTCGTTGATGGCATCATCGGTTCTTCCTTTGATTTGGTAACAACGTCCTAACATAAATCGAATTCCCGGATTTGCTTTTTCGTTTAGCGACTTCGCTTTTTCAAACTCCGCTTGTGCTCGGTCCAGATCATCTGTATAAAACAAACATTCTCCTACATGAAAAGCCAGGTTCGCGTCGTTCGGATTAGTGTTCTGAACTTCTTTGTAGAGATTCAATGCTTTCAGATAATCGCCGGCATTGTAAGCTTGCGAAGCATTGAATAACTTGACTTCATCGCCTGTTTTGGTAACAACATTTTGTCCTGATAAATTAAATGTAGCCAAGAGTGCCATTAGCACTACAACAATGGAAACGTTCTTCATATGTGGTTTGTGTGATGAACAAATATAGGATTTGCAGCGAAATACAACAAGTTTGTCGCAGTATTCTATGTGTTGATCTGTTGAAGAAACAGCTTCATGCCTTGGTCGATGTCACTGCTAAATCGATGTTTAATATCCTGAGTGAGATACTTTTTCAAATCAACGGTAGGATATTTCTGTTGCCATGCTGCAATAACTACATCGATATGATCAATTCCAAATGCAAGCGCAGCAATGAATTGTTCCAATACCTGTGCTGTTAATTGTCGTGTTGTTACCCATACCGCAAATGCAAATCCTAATCCGGTGTGTTTGTACCATTCATTGGCAAGGTCGTATTCGTGCGGAAATTTTCCGTTTAACGAGAATGTGCGATCGCCGATAACAACGGCTGCAGTTGTGCCTGTAATTTCGTTTTCAAAACCGGGCTGTGCAGGAATAAATACCGGTTTACTTTTAAAGTGATTGCGAAAAAGTAGTTGCGCCAAACGAACCGAAGTCCGCGACTGATAATCGAGTACAACGGTTGTGATTTCTTCAACAGGTACTTGCGAATACAACATTACTGTCTGAACAGCGCCTACAGCTCCAATACCATAGCCGGGAATAATCGTGGCGTTCGGAACTTGATGCAATGCGCCAACCGGAAGCAATCCGATGTCCGCATTGCCTTGAATTAATTTATCCGCGCACACTGCAGGAATATCTTCGGATACTATTAGCGGTAAACCTTGCTGCACAGCATGCTGAAGTCCATAGATGTAAGGCTTGGTATTGAGATAAGAAACTGCGGAAACACGCACTACTTCGCTCATACCTTTTCCTCTTCTTTCATGGTTTCCAGCGTCGCTAATGTTCCCGCAGTTGCACTCAGAACAGGACTTACAATCACTCCAAGAAATGGAATGTACAGCAGCATAGAAAAAATAAAACCATTCCCGATAGCGATTCCCTTATGCTTCCGTACAAATGAAGTTCCCTGACTAACGGATAAACGCTTTCGTTCGAACGTGTAGTCCATCATACTGTATCCCAAAAAATACCAAGCAAGTATCCAAAGGAATGGAATCGTTAACCAACCGATCACCGGAATCCAGGCAACAAATAAACAGGCAACAATGCAAGCTGTTTCTATGATCATGTTACGAAGTGTTACCAAAATCCCGCGACCGATATCTTTAATAAATCGTCCGAAATGAAATGGGTATGCTTTCCCTGTAGTGATTTCTTCTACACGTTCTGAAAGCAGCGCCATTATTGGTGAGCAGAAAATCAATACGATGTACTTAATGTACGATGCAAATAGGAAAAACAACAAACCTTTCAATGCAATACTGGCCACTAAGCGAAGAATTGTACCCAACATTCCTGTCCAGTCTTCGCTGGTTGAATCAAGTCCTGTTGCGGTCATTAATTCTTCTGCCAGGTAATCGCCGAGTGCAAAAGTGCTTGCAAAGCCGCCAAGCCACAACAAGGTCAATATTAATGCAGGGTATAAAAAGTAAAGCCAAAGGTTATGTTTGGCTATAAATTCTAAAGCTTTGCCGTGCGAGCTGATGCCTCTTCCTAAATCACTCCAAAATCCCATTCGGCAAAGTTCCATTTACGGGAACGGTAATGCAAGAGAATTGTGATTTTTATAAGGATGTTGGCGTTTGAATACTAGTATTAATTGGAGTTCAATTCGCTTTAAATTTATAAATCACTCATTATTAGCGCGTTAAATTATGGACTCCTTGCCGATTTTTTAGATAATAGTGTTTCACGTGCCGCGATTTTGTATACCTTTGCCGTCCCAATAATGGGGAAAACTAAATAAATCATTTATGTACCATTACGAAACCGTCTTCATTTTAACTCCCGTTTTGTCTGAGGAACAGGCAAAGGAGGCGGTGGGCAAGTTCCGCAAGCTGCTGAAAGAAGTAGGCGCTACGCTTGCGCATGAAGAATCATGGGGCCTAAGAAAGCTGGCTTATCAGATTCAGAAGAAGTCCACCGGTCATTACTATTTGTTTGAATTCACATCTAAGGATGGCAACGCAGTTGCTGCTTTGGAATTGGCATTCAAACGTGATGAGCGCATCTTGCGCTTTTTAACCGTTAGCTTGGATAAGCACGCTGTGGCTTTCGCTGAAAAGCGTAAGACCAAGATGAAAGCGAAAAAAGAAAATGCATAATTAACCTACCAAAAGCGTAAGTCATGGCAGAAAATCAATCAGAAATCCGCTACCTGAACCCGCCTTCGGTTGAGGTAAAGAAGAAAAAGTATTGCCGCTTCAAAAAAGCAGGCATTAAGTATATCGATTATAAAGACGCTGACTTCTTATTGAAGTTTGTAAACGAGCAAGGTAAATTGCTTCCACGTCGTTTAACCGGTACATCCGTGAAGTTTCAACGTAAAGTGTCAACCGCTGTAAAGCGCGCTCGTCACTTGGCATTGATGCCGTACGTAGCAGATCAACTTAAATAATCAGGAGGGACAATATCATGGAAGTAATCTTGAAACAAGACGTAAGAAACTTAGGCTACGCGAATGACGTAGTTAAAGTTCGTCCGGGATTTGGTCGCAATTACCTGATTCCTCGTGGTATCGCTATCCTTGCTGATGCGTCAGCAAAGAAAATGCATGCAGAAAACATGCGTCAGCGTGCTCACAAAGAAGCTAAAATTAAAGCTGAAGCTGAAACGAATGCCGGTAAACTGGCAAACGTTACTGTTAAAGTTGGCGCTAAAGCCGGTGATAACGGTAAAATTTTCGGTTCTGTTACTGCTGTTCAGTTAGCTGAAGCATTGCGTAAAGCAGGTTACGACCTGGACCGTCGCAATATCACTATCGAAAACGAAGATACCGTGAAAACTTTGGGTACTTACAACGCGAAAGCTCGTTTGCACAAAGAAGTAGTGGCAACATTCAAATTCGAAGTAGTATCTGAATAATCAGAATTCAATGAAATAAAAACGGCGGTCATGAAAATGATCGCCGTTTTTTTATCCACCACTTGATCGTTCTATTCGTAACGTAATGCTTCTATCGGATCTAACTTAGAAGCTTTAACAGCAGGATATAATCCGGAAATAAGTCCTACCGCAAGACAAATTCCAAGGCCCAACATTATCCATCCCCACGGCATTATAAATGCACTATCAAAAGCTGCGCTAACTCCCAATCCCAGCAACAAGGCGAGCAAAACGCCCATCAATCCTCCCACCTGGCAAATTACCACAGCTTCCACCAAAAACTGATTTCGGATATCGCTGCGTGTAGCACCTAAAGCTTTTCGTGTACCAATTTCCCGGGTACGTTCGGTTACACTTACGAGCATAATATTCATCAAACCAATTGCAGCGCCTAATAATGTAATAATGCCAATGATCGTCGCACCGGCAGTTACGTAACTAAGGTTATCGATTAAAGTGGCAGCAATGGTGTCGCTCTTGGTAATTTCAAAATTATCATCCGCACCAATTTCACATTTGCGAATAATTCGAAAAATTCCGGTGGCTTCTGCTATGCTCATTTCCATTAATGCTGCGTTTTCTGCAAGCACATTTATGGTAAAGGTCATGTCGGGACGCGAGAAATATTGTCGCACATTTTCAACCGGCAACAATGCAATCTTATCGCCTCCAAACCCCATGCTGGCGCCTTTGGACGCTAATACACCAATGACACTATACTTGCCCGAGCCAACACTAATCACTTGCCCTATCGGATCTTCATTTTTGAATAATTTTTTAGCCATGTCGGCTCCAAGTACCGTCACATTCGCGCCATCCAGAATTTCGTTAGCGGTGAAATTTCTTCCCTGGCTCAAACTGTATCCGGAAGTCTCAATATAATTTTCATCCGTACCGAATACTTGCACATTGGGATCCGTCTTGATCGATTTGTATTTCAAGGTAGCCGCCATCGAAGCCATCGTTGAAACCGAAACGGTGCCGGAGAAATTGTAACGTTCTTTAAAATCCATCGCTTCACGGTAGGTGATGCTGCGATAGCGTTTGGGTTGTTTGCCTCCTCGTCCGATACGAATCACGGTTTCGCGATTACGAATTGTAAATGTATTGGCGCCCATGCTGGAGAAATTGCTGTTCAACGCGGCTTTGATAACGTCGATAGCCGTTAAAGTCCCTACCAACGCGGCAATTCCAAGGGAAATGATTAATGCAGTCAGAATTGTACGCAGCATTTGACCCTTAATGGCGTTAAGAGCTATGCGTATATTTTCTTTCAAATGCGATTGCATAGTTTCAAAGGTAGGTATTTGATTTCGCCCTGTTTCCCCGAAATACCAAAAATGCGGTATTGCGGGAGTTATGAGCCATGAAATCAGCTAAATTTGTTCTCCTTAAAAACGTCATACTTAAACCAAATTTTGCTCATATGGCATTTGATATTGAAATGATTCGCGAGGTGTATTCCGAAAAAATATTGTATGCGCACTTAACCGGCGAAATGCCTGCAAAGGCTTTCGAGCGTGGTAAGGATTATGTAGACTTTAATCCGGATCGTGTGGCGATGCAGGATGCTACTGCGCAAATGGCGTTGTTGCAGTTTATGCAGGCGGGACGTAAAAAAGTTGCGGTTCCTTCTACTGTGCATTGCGATCACTTGATCACGGCAAAAGTTGGTGCTAAAACAGATTTGGAAGTAGCGAATAATGAGAGTAAAGAAGTGTACGATTTCCTCGCTTCTGTTTCCAATAAATACGGAATCGGTTTCTGGAAGCCGGGTGCAGGAATTATTCACCAGGTAGTTTTGGAAAATTATGCGTTTCCGGGCGGTATGATGATCGGAACTGATTCGCATACGGTAAATGCCGGCGGATTGGGTATGGTGGCTATTGGTGTTGGTGGTGCAGACGCATGCGACGTAATGGCCGGATTACCTTGGGAACTTAAGTTTCCGAAGTTGATCGGTGTAAAATTGACCGGCAAATTAAGCGGATGGGCTGCTCCGAAAGATGTGATCCTGAAAGTTGCGGGAATTTTAACCGTTAAAGGTGGAACCGGTTGCATCGTTGAATATTTCGGTGAAGGTGCAATTAACATGAGCTGTACCGGTAAAGGCACAATTTGTAACATGGGTGCTGAAATCGGTGCAACTACTTCAACATTCGGTTACGATGCCTCAATGGAGCGTTATTTGCGCGCAACAGGACGTAATGAAGTTGCTGATCTTGCAAATGGCGTGAAAGAACATTTAACAGCTGACGCGGAAGTTTATGCAAATCCTGAAAAATATTTTGACCAGGTAATTGAAATTAATTTGTCGGAGTTGGAGCCGCATCTGAACGGCCCATTCACTCCGGACTTGGCTACTCCGATCAGCAAGATGAAAGAAGTTGCTGCTGCTCAGGGTTGGCCTACAAAAGTTGAAGTTGGTCTGATCGGTTCATGTACCAACTCTTCCTACGAAGATATTTCCCGTGCTGTTTCTATTGCTCAGCAAGTAGCTGATAAAGGTTTGAAGACAAAAGCGGAATACTGCATCAACCCGGGTTCTGAACAAATTCGTTACACTATCGAACGCGACGGATTCCTGAAGATTTTTGATAACATCGGTGCAACTGTGTTTACGAATGCATGCGGACCATGTATCGGAATGTGGGATCGCATGGGCGCAGAGAAGCAAGAGAAAAACACGATCGTACATTCGTTCAACAGAAACTTTGCGAAGCGTGCTGACGGTAACCCGAATACATTCGCATTTGTCGCTTCTCCTGAATTAGTAACCGCGCTTGCTATTGCCGGTGATTTAACGTTCAATCCTGCAACCGATTTCCTGATCAACGAAAAAGGGGAGAAGGTGAAGCTGGATGAACCTAAAGGTGATGAGTTGCCGACACGCGGTTTCGCAGTTGAAGATGCCGGATATCTAGCACCTGCAGCTGATGGAAGCAATTTGACGGTGAACGTTTCTCCAACTTCTGATCGTTTGCAATTGTTGGATCCATTTGATGCATGGGAAGGTGTTGACTTGAAAGGATTGAAATTGTTGATCAAGGTTAAAGGCAAGTGTACAACAGACCATATTTCAATGGCAGGTCCTTGGTTGAAATATCGTGGCCACTTGGATAATATTTCCAATAACATGTTGATTGGTGCTGTGAATTTCTTCAACGATAATACAGACAACGTAAAGAATCAGTTAACCGGTGCGTACGAAGGTGTTCCACAGGTGCAGCGTGCTTACAAGGCTGCTAAGGTGGGATCTGTCGTAGTAGGTGACGAAAACTACGGTGAAGGTTCATCTCGTGAACATGCTGCGATGGAGCCTCGTCACTTGGGTGTTCGTGCAGTATTGGTGAAATCATTTGCACGAATTCACGAAACCAACCTGAAGAAGCAAGGCATGTTGGCATTAACATTTGCCGATAAAGCTGATTACGATAAAATTCAGGAGAATGATACCATCGATATTATCGATCTAACTTCATTCGCTCCGAATGCGCCATTAACACTGGTGTTGAATCATGCGGATGGTTCTTCTGATGAGATCAAAGTGAATCATTCGTACAACGAGCAGCAAATTGAGTGGTTCAAGGCCGGTGGTGCGTTGAACATCATTCGCGCGAACGTTAAAGCGTAAATACACAAATCAAATTGTAGAAAAGCGAGCAGTAATGTTCGCTTTTTTTATTTTAGTACCTCCATGTCACGTTTTACACAATTTTTGATTTTCTTCTTTTGCGGCTTAAATCTTGCCGGGCAAACTGGTGCCTATAAGTCTAAACGTGATTCATTAATTACGTATCGTAATACGACGGATACCAACTACATTAGAAAATATCCGAACCGTTTAATTCTGACTTTGTATCAATCTTATCGTCAATACGACATTCGGTTTACGCAAAACTTATTGCAGGATACATTAGGATTATCTGCACCACGCTTGATTGCGGATGCCAATGTTGTTACCGGATTAACAGTGGATTTCGATAAGATTACTTTTTCATTCGGATTAAAATCTACACCTCCAACTGCTGATCAAATTGCACAAAAAGGGAATACAACTTACCGCACATTTTCTTTGTCATTAAGTGCATATCGTTTCCGTTTCGAGGGAGCATTCCGTCGTTACAAAGGATTTTACGATATGGCACCTGCTCGATTCGATACGTTGAACAATAAATATTATCAACGTCCGGATCTGGATGTGATGTCATTTCGATTGAGAACTTTGTACATCTTTAATAAACGCAAGTTCTCGTACAACGCTGCTTATTTCAATACACATCGGCAGATTAAATCGTCAGGAACATGGCTGGCGATTGGAAGTTTTTACAATTACAATGTAGCGTCCGACTCGTCTATCATTCCATACAATGCACGACCATTTTATGGAAATTGGAATAGCATGAATCAATACGGTGTAATTGGAATTTCTGCAGGTGTTGGCGGCTCATACACTCTCGTATTATTTAAACGATTGTATGCCAACTTTACACTCATTGGTGGCCCGGATTTTCAGCATAGAACAATGGTGAGTGAAGAAGATGCGTTAACGAAAAAATACTGGAGGACCGGTTATGCTGGCGATACACGCATTGCTTTAGGATTAAACTCCAAAAACTTTTTCATGTCGTTAACGTATCGTCAGGAATACAATTCTTACCAGTTAACTAATTTCAGAATTGAACCACGTTTTATTTCGGTGGATTTCAACATCGGTTATCGCTTTCCATTTAAAGAACGGAAATGGGTAACTCGACTGAAATCCAATAAGTGGTACCAGTTGTTGTAAGCACTTGTTTTTGCTACGTGTGTTCAATAATGTAGCGTGCAACCTTCTCCATCAAATGTGTGCGGTCTTTACCCAGTACATTATGCAGATGTAGCGGATAAACAAAGTAATCTAGTTGAACGCCTTTATCCACGCATGTTTTGAGGTACGCCAAACTGTGTTGCCAAACCACAACATCATCAGAAGTGCCATGAATCAGTAGTAGATTTCCTTCTAAACGATCGGCGTAACGAAACAAACTTGAGTTTTTATAACCATCCGGGTTTTGCTCCGGCGTGTCCATGTAACGTTCTGTATACATGATTTCGTAATAACTCCAGTCAATTACCGGACCTCCTGCTACACCTGTTTTATATAGTCCGGGAGTTCTTGTCATCAACGAAGTTGTCATAAAACCGCCATAGCTCCAACCGTAAACCGCCATGCGTTTTCCATCAACGTAGCTTAAGGTTCGTAAATATTCATTCCCTTTTTTCTGGTCAGCGATTTCTTCGTCACCTAAATGTCTGAAGGTTGCCTGTTCAAATTCCTTCCCGCGATTTTCACTTCCACGTCCGTCAACAGTGAACACAACAAAACCTTGTTGCGCCATGTAGTACAGAAATAAATCACTTCCACCTAACCACGATTTGGTAATTAATTGTGCGTTGGGGCCGTTGTATACGTAGGTTAGAGAAGGATATTTCTTCGTGGAGTCAAAATCTGCCGGTAAAAACATTCTGCACCATAAATTCGTTTTTCCGTCCGCAGCTTTTATCGTGAATAATTTCATGGAACAGGCTTTGTAATCTTGCAGCGGATTACGAGACGTTTTTAAATTGTTAATCAGCTTCCCACTATTGTTATATACATCTATTTCTCTTGGAGTTTCCGGAGACGAAAAGTTGGAAATGAAATGGGTGTACGAATCATTGAAAGTTGCACGCACTACACCATTTGTTCTGCTGATTGGCATATTGGTGGCGTCTGCAATTTTCAATTTGTAAATCACTCGGGTAATATCACCAAACGGAACACCTTCGTAATAAGCGAATTCGCCTTTAGCATCAACACCAAAAAAGTCGGTAACAATAATTCCTCCTGTACCGCCCGCTTGTTGAGTCGGAGTAAGCTTACTAACTACTTGGCCTTTTGTATTGTACAAATACAATGCATTACATCCTTCGGTTTCGCTTTGCCAAATAAACTGATCGAGACGACCCGGCATGAATACCATGGGATGTAAAGGTTGAACATACTTTTCGTCTTTTTCTTCAAAAAAGGTCTCTTCGAATAATCCTGTGCCTGCATTATAGCGGTTCATTTTTAAATGATTCTGATCACGATTTAACACAGCTATATAAATTGCTGCATTATCCGGTGTCCATGCTACATTGGTAAGATATTGTTCTTTAGGTTCTCCGGTTTGAATCGTAGTTTGTTTTCCGGTTTCGACATCATAAACAATTAATGTAACCTGATGACTTTTCGCTCCCGCCATGGGATATTTTATTTGACGTGATCGTGCCGGCTGTTCACCAACTTCAATAATCGGATAATCCGTTACCATAGTTTGATCCATGCGATAATACGCCAGATAGCATCCATTCGGAGACCAAAATGTTCCTTTGTGAATACCAAATTCATCACGGTGCACACTTTGACCGTTTACAATGTTTACATCTGCGTCGTTAGTTATCGGAATTATTTGTTCGCCTTTTGCAATAAATAAATTGTTTCCGGACGTAAATGCCATTGTACCTGTCGGAGCTTCGTCGAAGTTCGCTGCACCCGCCGGTAGAGCAGGAATTCGTTGAGCAGTAACTTTTTTCGTTTTGGTGTTGTAACGCATTTTGTATGCGCCGTTGTCGTACGTGAATTCTGTTGGTGTAACCCATGTCAGAAACGGCATGTATTCCAATAATTCTGCTCCCTGAAGTTTTAACGCTGCCGTCTTTTCATTCAGTTCATTTAACGTTACCAGTTTTTTTGCGGCACTTTTTGAATCCGCATCATTAACCATTACCGTAAAACGGCTGTCAATAACATCAACGTAGGAATATTGTTTTCCTCCCGGAAGCCAACTTAATTGCGATAAGCCCTGAGGCGAAAGTTGACCGCGTTTAAGAATGATATCCGAAGTGGACAACATCTTCTGTTGTGCAATGGACACAACATAAAACAATACCAAAGTAAGCGTGAGAAAACGTTTCATAGTTTTTTATAATGTGATGATTCCTTCAATTTTTGATGCCTGCTCGTAAATCGCAATAACACTTTCCGGACTAAGCATGACTTCTTTTGCCGTAATACCGGTGTATTTTCCCTTGGAAGAAGGCATAGTTGAAATTTCCGCATTTTCAGAAAATAAAGCTTCTACCAGCGCCATATTGCGATTGTCGGAAGTGATGATGAACTTAAACATATACAGCTTCGGCCAATCTTTATCTTCTTGTAATTTTTTCAGTAAATCTGAAAAGTCAATGTTTGCCATGTTATAAATATCCTCCTAATTTTCTACGATCTCTTTTTGTCGGACGACCTTTTCCCGTGTAGAACACAGAAGGTATCACCTCTTTCGCCATTTTTAATTTTTCATATTCTTCTGCCGGAGTTAAGTCCTCCATGTACTTAATGACCAAGGGCGCGCCCACTCGGGATGTAGGAAAATCAATAACACGCACGGTTCTTGTAATTATTCCCGATTTAAACGAAATAATATCGCCTACATTCAATTCTTTGGAAGGTTTTGCGAGCTGATCTTTCCACTTGATTTTACCTCCTTTAACAGCAGTCGCGGCAAGTGTACGCGTTTTGTAAAGTCGCACACACCATAACCATTTGTCTATTCTGTTATTGGCTTCCAAAGCAATCCAAAGGTAAGCACTTTACTGCGGGTTTGTTGGATTCGCAAGAAGCGGTACTTTTACCTTATGGTAATTTATAATCCTAAAGATTGGTTTAAGCTCATTTTTGCGTTTCATAAGAGTGATACGTTCCGCATGTTAATACCGGCATTGTTCACGATTGCTATTGTGTGCTTCGGAATAGTGTATATCGAAATTGAAGTTTGGCACATGAAATACAAGAGCACGATCGCGATGCATTCGTTGCTGGGTTTTGTTATTTCATTGTTATTAGTCTTTAGAACAAATACCGCATACGACCGCTGGTGGGAAGGGCGAAAAATGTGGGGCGCGTTCGTAAATCATTCGCGCAGTCTGGCTACTAAAATTGAAGTAGCTGTTGATTCTTCGATGGAAGAGGAGCGTGTCCGAATGAACGCGTTGTTGTGTAATTATTTCCTTGCTGCGAAAGATCATTTGCGTGGTGTGAGAAGCAGCAAAGAATGGAAAGTTGTTGCGGGTGTTGACAATGATAACATTGTGCAGGCGGATCATGTTCCAAATAAAATCCTTTTGGAGCTTAGTCGCGAAATTGAAGCACTTCGAAAGTCAGGTAAAATTTCAGATGTACAGTGGCTCAGCATGCAGGATGAACTGCGCATGTACAGTGAATCGCTGGGTGCATGTGAACGAATTCGCTCTACGCCAATACCTTATTCGTATAGTTTGTTCATCAAGAAAATCATTTTCCTGTACACGTTAACCATGCCATTCGGCTTTGTTACCGATTTCGGATATTGGACGATTCTGGTTACCACATTTATTTTCTATGCATTTGCCAGTCTCGAGTTGATCGCAGAAGAAATTGAAGATCCGTTCGGAACAGATGCCAACGATTTACCAACCGATGATCTTGCTTTGAAAATCGGCAAACAAATCGACGATATTTTTAAGGTTTAGTGTGTTAAGCTGAATCGTTCGGTAGCCATTTCTTCAATGGCTTTGCCAATAGCCAAACATGCAGTAGCTGCAGGACTTGGTGCATTTAGCACGTGAATGGCGTTGCCGTGATATTCGATTTTGAAATCGTCTATCATGTTGCCTTCCGGTGACAATGCCATCGCGCGCACTCCGCAACGACTTGCAACAATATCATCTTCTTCTAAAGTCGGAATAAGTGTTCGCAATCGTTTTAGAAAAAATGCTTTGGAGAATGCACCACGATATTCGTCCCAACCGAATTTTAAATTCTTGCCGAAAAATTTCCAGGTGCCACCGAAGCTCAATGCTTCAGCTGTATCTCCTAAACTGAAAGCAGTTTTGGAGTAACCTTCACGTTTGAAAACAAAAACAGCATTAGGGCCACATTCCACGCCACCGTGAACCATGCGCGTAAAGTGAACGCCCAAAAACGGATATTTCGGATTAGGGACAGGATAGATGAGGTGTTTTACTTTACTCAATCCTTTTTCAGTCAAGTCGTAATAGTCACCACGGAAACCGACAATAGCTGCATCCGATTTAGCACCTTCTTTTTTAGCAATACGATCGCTGTGCAAACCGGCACAAGTGACTAAATATTTGGCATTGAATACTCCGCGATTCGTAACGATATCGGTGCTATCTGCTTTGCGCACAAAGTCTTTTGCTTCGGTAGATAAAAAGACTTTGCTTCCCGGGAATTGTTGTTCCAACAGTTCCCCTAATTTTCGCGTAACGCCGGGAAAGTCAATAATGCCGGTGCATCCGATACGAATACCTGCAATACCTTCAACAAAGGGCTCAATCTCTTTGATCTGTTTGCTATCAATCAGCTCGATATCTTCAACACCATTTGCAATTCCGTTATTATATACTTTATGCATGTGCGCCAATTCGCTTTCATGCGTAGCAACAATTACTTTGCCGCAGATGTCGTGCGCTATCTTGTGTTCTTTGGCAAATTGAACTAATTCGCGACGACCGTCCACACAATTTTTAGCCTTGTATGAGCCGGGCTTGTAATAAATACCGGAATGTATCACACCTGAATTTCGTCCGGTTTGATGCGTCGAAATGAGTATTTTCTTGATTCACTTGATTATTATTTGAGCAAAGATAACGCGTTCTGTTTCCATTTTGTTTAGGAAAATATGCCGTTTTATGAATTGGTAATGCGGGTATCTTTGCGCCATGAAATTGCAGAACGATTTGATTTTACGTGCGGCACGTGGTGAACAAGTAGAGCGCACGCCGGTTTGGTTAATGCGCCAGGCGGGACGTGTTTTGCCTGAATATCGCGAAGTACGTGCCAAGATGGGCGGATTTATTGAACTGGTTAAAACGCCTGAATTTGCTGCTGAAGTAACTATTCAACCGGTAGATATTTTGGATGTGGATGCTGCCATTATATTCTCCGATATTCTCGTTATCCCGGAGGCGATGGGCTTACCTTACAAAATGGTGGAATCGCGCGGACCATGGTTCGAAAAAACCATTACTTCTATTGAAGATGTAGAGCGTGTTCATATTACAGATGGATTTACCGAGTTGCAATACGTACACGATGCTTTACGTCTTACAAAATCGTCGTTGGTCGGTCGT
>JAJTEY010000063.1 GCA_021299855.1 Bacteroidota bacterium
ATCCGATTTATGCCGACTTCATCAATACACAAACGCAAGTTGTACACACGCACCACGTGGGTTATGTATATACTGCGCCAATTCAGTTATTGGAGTGTAAGGTTGGTCTGCGTATTCTGTTTACGGGCGATTGTAAGTTCCTGTAGTATTTAAACCCTTCTACCCTTGCGATATTCCCGGTGTTCCGCCTTTGCGTAACTCCAGCACTGTTACCTCCGGCCAAATGCCTACGCGTCCGGGAAACGCCAGAAAACCAAAGCCGCGATTGACGTACAAATAACGACGTTGTACCTCATGATACAATCCGGCCCAATGCGGATAACGGAATTGTACAGGACTAAATTTTATTCCGGGAATTTCTACGCCAAACTGCATGCCATGCGTATGACCCGATAACGTTAAATGCACTTGTGTGTGATGTTTGCTCACGATGTTATCCCAATGCGAAGGGTCGTGAGAAAGCAACACTTTAAATCCGTCTTGCGGAACAGCTTCCAGTGCTTTGTCCAAATCGCCGTGTTGTACAAATCCACCCGTGCCCCAATTTTCTACACCTACCAAATACAATTTTTCGCCGTTGCGTTCAATAACGTGATGCTCATTGCGCATCAAACGAAACCCTATTTCTTCGTGTGTTGCTAAAAGATTGCTGAAGTTTTGCTGTTTCTCTGCGGCTGAATCCCAACGAATGTAATCGCCATAATCGTGATTACCCAAGATAGAGAACTTTCCTTCCTTGGCATTCAGTTGTGCTAACTCCGATTTCCACGGCAACATTTCGGCCGCCATGTTATTGACCAAATCGCCGGTAAACACTAATAAATCGGAGCGTTGATCGTTGGCCAATTGGATACCACGACGCACAGCTTCGCGATCGCTTTCCGGATCAAAACTTCCAATATGTATGTCGGAGAGTTGTGTTATGGTGAACCCTTCGAAGGCAGCCGGCAAATCAGGAAACCACAACGTTTCTTTACGCACACGAAAACGGAAACGTCCCGCCAACATGCCATGTGCCACGCCCAACAAGGGAATCATCGCAATACCTAATGCCACCTGACTGATAAACTTCCTTCTCGAATTATCCGTAACGTGTTCTACCGATGGCGACATCCAGTTTTGCACCAACTGATAACCGCTTTTTAAAATACGATACACATCTTCGCCCACCAACACCAGTAAGAACAGGAGCTTCGGGACGAAGAACATAATCCATACGCCCATGAACGTCATGAAGGCGCGTGGCATTCCCTTCTCTGTGGGCACGAAAAAAAATAACGCTATCGCCCAAACAAACAGGGAAATGTTTACCAACCAATACGACCAGTGAATAATGCGTCGCGTGCGCGCTTCAAATCCTGACGTTACAGTTCTTACTCCGGAAAACACATACCAGTCAACCAGAAATAAGATTCCGAAAAAAATAATAATGCCAATGAAGGAAGGTCCTGTTCGCATAGCGCGGGCAAAGTTACGGGAAGATGGTCGTTTTAACGCCCACAAATATTGTAACAGTCGCGAGCAAAAAGTGTTTATCCCAATCACTGTGCCGATGTTTTTATATTTTTGCACACTCTTCACGAGTGATTGTGCGAGCAATCGGGGCCTATAGCTCAGTGGTTAGAGCAGCGGACTCATAATCCGTTGGTCGCAGGTTCAAGTCCTGCTGGGCCCACAAAAGCTGTCTTCACAGACAGCTTTTTATATTTACGCAAAACATTAGAATGGAAAATTTGTATGTCTAGTGCCGGTTATTGACCGATGTACACATCAATCACCTCAGCAAAATGACGGTGTTCTAATTCATGTATGCGTTGCGCCAATCCTTCCGGCGTAGTTCCTTCCGGAATATCCGTTTCAAACTGCGCAAGATGTTGTCCTTCATCGAAATGTTCGTTCACCAAATGAATCGTTATTCCCGATTTTTTTTCGCCTGCCGCAATCACCGCACGATGCACATGCATGCCGTACATACCTTTACCGCCAAACTTGGGCAATAAAGACGGATGAATGTTTATAATTCCGCCCGGAAATTCTTGCACTAACCATGAAGGAATAAGCCATAAAAAGCCGGCGAGCACGATAAGTTCAATGCCCCGTTCGCGCAATTCAGAAAGAAATTTCTTCTCGTCCTGAAACATTGACTTATCAATGATCATTGTTTCCACGCCGAATTCCTTAGCAATAGTTAATACGCCGGCATCAGATTTGTTGCAAACCACTAGCGTTACTTGAGCATGCGGATGCAATTCGAAATAACGAATCACTTCCCGCGCATTGGTGCCCGCTCCGGATGCAAATATGGCCATGCGTTTCACGCTGCGAAGGTACGATTCCGATCAGAACGTCGCGATAAGTTGTACATTAGTAACTATGAGCGGCTCTTCTTTCATTCCATATTCACGACCTGCCATTACTGACGAAAAAGTTTTGGAGCAATCGACGTTGTTTTACATACAAATGAAAACACGACGTAGTGTGCGACATTTTTCCGATCGACCTGTTGCCGATGAAGTACTTGATAACATTATTCTTACCGCAGGTACCGCTCCATCGGGCGCACACAAGCAGCCCTGGCATTTTTGTGTTGTGCGTGATCCGGAAACGAGACGAAAAATACGTGAAGCTGCAGAGAAAGAAGAATATGAAAGTTATAATGGTCGTATGACGGAAGAGTGGTTGCGCGATTTGCAGCCGTTAGGAACCGTGTGGCAAAAACCTTTTTTAGAAATCACTCCTGCGCTCATTGTCGTTTTCCGAAAACCCTATGAATTGGTGGATGGAGTAAAGAAGAACAACTATTACGTGAATGAATCTGTTGGTTTGGCGTGCGGATTTTTGTTGGCGGCCATTCATCAAGCAGGATTGGTTTCTTTAACGCATACACCGAGTCCCATGAACTTTCTGAGCAAAGTTTTAAATCGTCCTGAAAATGAAAAACCGCATCTGTTAATTCCCGTTGGGCACCCCGGAGATGGTTGCGAAATACCCGATTTGCACAGAAAGTCGCTCAACGAAATCGCAACTCGCTATTAATCAACGATTTAATTAATTTTTTGTTTTTGTCCGCATCCCTATATCTTTGCAAGCAACTTTTAACTTAAAAACAATATAAAATGTCAGACATTTCAACAAAAGTGAAAGCGATCATCGTTGACAAATTAGGCGTTGACGAAAAAGAAGTTACTGAAAATGCCAGCTTCACCAACGACTTGGGCGCTGACTCACTCGACACAGTTGAATTAATCATGGAATTCGAGAAAGAATTCAACATCGCAATTCCTGATGATCAAGCCGAGAAGATCAACACCGTTGGAGAAGCGGTTAAATACATTCAGGAACACGCGAAGTAATTCTTCGAGCTTTCACCAAACTTTCAGGGCATGCAATTAAAGCGGGTGGTTATTACCGGGCTGGGCGGAATTACGCCGCTGGGTAACAATGTACAGGACTTCTGGACAAATCTGGTAGCCGGCGTCAGTGGCGCTGCGACCATTACGCATTTTGATGCCTCTAAATTCAAAACTCGTTTTGCGTGCGAAGTAAAAGGCTTCAATCCGGAAGAGTATTTTGATAAAAAAGAAGCCCGAAAGCTGGATCCTTTTTGCCATTACGGTATCGCCGCAGCTGTTCAGGCTGTAGGCGATGCCGGACTGGAAAACGGCAACATCGATAAAACCCGTGTTGGTGTGATTTGGGGTTCCGGAATTGGTGGATTAAAAACGTTTCAGGACGAATGTTTCGGATTTGCAAAAGGCGACGGCACTCCGCGCTTTAATCCGTTCTTCATTCCTAAAATGATCGCCGATATTTGCGCCGGTCATATTTCTATGCGGTTCGGCTATCACGGACCCAATTACACCACGGTAAGTGCTTGTGCTTCGTCCACGAATGCGTTAATTGATGCATTCACCTATATCCGTTTGGGCAAAGCCAATGTTATTGTTACCGGTGGTTCTGAAGCTGCAATTAATGAAGCCGGTATTGGCGGATTTAACGCGGCACAAGCCATGAGTACACGCAACGATGATCCTGCAAGCGCTTCTCGTCCTTACGATAAAGAACGTGATGGATTTGTCTTGGGCGAAGGCGGAGCTTGTTTAATTTTCGAAGAACTTGAACATGCTTTAGCCCGTGGCGCTAACATCTTGATTATATCAACACTCACGGCACTTCTACGCCATTGGGTGATACTGCTGAATTAAAAGCTATTGCTGCCGTATTTGGTGAGCATGCTTTTAAAATGAACATTAGCGCCACGAAATCTATGACCGGTCACTTGCTAGGTGCGGCCGGTGCATTGGAAGCGATGGCAACTGTGCTTGCGGTTAAGAACGACATCATTCCTCCTACGATCAATCACTTCAATGATGATCCTGAAGTTGATCCACGCTTTAACCTGACTTTCAATAAAGCACAACACCGCACAGTAAACGCTGCTATCAGCAATACGTTTGGCTTTGGCGGTCACAATGCTGCGGTGGTAGTTAAGAAGTACAAGGGCTAATCGCTTTGATCCAAACCTTACAAGACTTATTCGAGAACGGCCGCGATAAGGATTTGCGGCGATCATTAAGTAACTTGTTAGGATTTCGTCCCGGCAATCTCAGTATTTATCGCAAGGCTTTTACGCACAGTTCGGCAGCGAATCTTTCCAAAATTTCAGGACAACCCGTAGAAAGTTACGAACGCCTGGAATTCCTTGGTGACGCTGTTTTGGGCGCTGTTATTGCCGATTATCTCTTCAAAAAATTCCCCTATAAAGACGAAGGCTTTTTAACAAAAATGCGTTCGCGTATCGTAAGTCGTCAGACGCTGGGAAAACTGGCGGTGAAATTCGGCATTCAGGATTTTATCTCGGCGGAATCCGGATTGGCGGGAAGAAGTCATTCTATTAACGGTGATGTTTTTGAAGCTTTAATTGGTGCCATTTACATGGATAAAGGCTATGAATTCACCGCGAAATTCATCAACCGTGCGGTTCTGAAATACCATCTGGACATTGATGAGATTGAAAATACCGACACGGATTTCAAGTCGAAATTGATTGAATGGTCCCAAAAGAATAAAAAAGAGCTGCGCTTCCGCTTGGTAGACGAAGAAGGCACGGGGCATCAAAAATTATACGTGGTGCAGGTAACCATTGACGGTGAAGCCTACGGAGAAGCTCGCCACACCTCGAAAAAACGCGCCGAACAGGAAGCGGCCGGCCTGTGTTTAGATCGTCTTTCCTAAAAGGACGAGGAGATTTTCAATACGAATTCCTCAGTTTTCGGGCAACTTAGGCAACCTTTTACCGTCATCATAGCGTAAAAGGTAACGAACAACCAATCAGGTTTATGACCGATCACGAATTGATAGCGGGGTGTTTACGTCAGGACAGAACTTGTCAGGAGGCGCTGTATAAGCGTTTTTACGGCAAGATGTTGGGTGTAACCATGCGCTACGCACGTGATCGCGATGAGGCTCGGGACATGTTGCAAGAAGGTTTCATTAAGGTATTTACATCAATTTCCAACTTCTCCGGAAAAGGTTCATTTGAAGGATGGGTGCGTAGAATTGTAGTCAATACTTCTATTGATCATCTTCGGAAAAACAAACATGAGTACATGATTGTGTCCTCCGTTCACTCCCGCGATGGCGACTTGCCGGATGCCGTTGACGAAGCTGACGAAAATGAATTACTTCAACTCAGCGAAGAGCAACTGATCGCTTGCATACAACAGTTAAGTCCTGCATACCGCGCGGTGTTTAACTTGTATGTGATGGAAAATCTTCCGCACAAGGAAATTTCGGAACGCCTGGGAATCAGCGAAGGAACTTCTAAATCCAACTTGGCAAAAGCTCGTTACCAACTAAAAAAAATCCTGTATCAAAAAATTCGAACATCGCATGGAGAACAGACATTTACACGATGACCAGCTCTTCCGGCAGTTGAACGAACGGTTGGGTGACTACGAGGCTCCTTATGAGGCGGCTGACTGGGACGCTATGAACCGCTCGCTGGACAAACTGCCTAAGTCAAACCGCTTTCAATGGAAATTTTCATTGAATAACATCCTGATTGTATTAGGCATAACGGGCTTATCCATTACCGGATATCTCGTGGGCAAATCCAGTGCAGGTGTAGAGCAACAAGCGCCAATTCCGGCTGCAGAAGCGGCACTCAATACCACCACTTCTGCTCCGGCTATGACGGTAAACTCAACGGCGACAGCACCCGACAACAACGTGCTTAACGAAACGGAAACTGTCGCTGCGACAACACCGGCAGTCGTTAATACCGAAAAAAATCAATCGCCCGAAAGCCGCTCGAATCTTCGCTTTGGTGATCAGATCGATCCATTGAAAGGATTCGTGAAACCAACGCATGAAGACCCAGCTGTGATCAGCAAAGTAGACAGCGGGAAGAAAATTGAAGTGTACTACGACATTGAAAATGGCAAAGTCACTCCGATTGTTGTTCCACAAAAGGACAACGCTACAGACGATGTTACTCCAAAAGATGCGCCGGTAGGTCCCGCAAGCGAAGGTCGCGCAGCATTCGGCGACGACGGTCAATAAGCATTATTACAACGCCACAGGCAACGCGTAGGCAAACCCGTCGTCTGATTATCGGCTAAACACTCTTCTCATGAAACACATGTACGACACGGCAATGCTGTGCTTGATCGGCACGTTGCTATCCACCAAAATATTCGCACAAGACCCGGAGTTCACGCAGTTTTATGCGAACCCGTTGTATCTCAATCCTGCCTTAGCCGGAAACAAAATTTGTACGCGTGTCGGTCTCAACTACCGCGCTCAATGGCCCAACATTCACGGCACGTACAACACTATAGGGTTTTACATTGACAAATTAGTGCATCAGGTAAAAGGCGGCATCGGTCTTGTTGCTATGCACGATCGCGCAGGTAAAGGAACATTAAACACTACCGGCATTGGTTTGATTTATGCTCCTCATATCAAAATCAATCGCAACACAACCTGGACCACTGCTATACAAGCGGGCTATTGGCAAAAATCATTGAACGTAGAAAATTTAAATTTCGGCGATGAGATTGATCCTCGGCGCGGTTACATTTTCAACACACAGGAACAATTGCAGTCTCAAGCAGTAGGCAACTTCGACCTTTCTGCAGGAACTGTGCTCACCATGAAACACTTCTTTGTCGGTGGTGCTGTGCATCATATTCTGGAGCCGAACGAGAGTTTTCTGGAAGGCAACAGTCCATTGCCGCGCAAATACACGGTACACGCAGGCGGTATCATTCGTACATCTAAAAGTCATGATGGCGATTCGTACATTTCTCCGAACATCATGTATCGTCAGCAAGGCGATTTCCAACAATTCAATTTAGGCGTGTATTTAAAACGCGAATCTATCGTTGGCGGATTGTGGTACCGCGGTAACGATGCATTCATTGTGTTACTGGGGATAGAAAAAGATCGCATGCGTATCGGATACAGCTATGATGTTACCGTTTCGCGTTTAACGAATGCATCTGCAGGCGCACATGAAATTTCACTTGGTTATCAATTCTCGTGCAAAATGCCGAGTAAAAAATATCGTCCGGGCATCTGTCCGAGCTGGTGATTGTTTGATTAGTTAGGGTGTGTGAATCCGCTGCGACTGCTTGGTGTTGCGGCGGATTTCTTTTTTGCAGAGCTGCGTTATTTTAATCATCTTTAGTTGCATAAAACATCCCGCTATGCGCATCGTACTTGCCTTATTCTGTGTTGTGTTGCTCGTTGCCTGCTCTAACAACAACACCGAAAATCCTCCCGCTAAAAAAATCACCAAAGCGGATTACGAGAAATTATTGAAAGAAAGAAACTCCTCAATCAATGAATTACATGCGGCCATCTTGAACGCCATTGCTGCTGCAACAGATGCGCAACCAAACGATAGCATTTCCATTGGCGACACCTTGCTCGGATTTAGTCCCGTTATCGGCACACACACCAACGAAGCAGAGCCGTACAAAACGTTCAACGCTATCCTTGTAGCATCATACATTGCAGAAGGGAAATCTTTGCCGGCAGGAATGGAAGAAGACTGGCTGCAAAGTGATGTCATGCGTGATATTGAATCATGCAAAAACGGAAAGCCGGTTCAATCGTTTATGCTTACCGAAGGTGATGAGCGTCTTTGGTCGACAGGAGCCGCCTTTGTGAATGCACTTGCTCAACTGCGTTATGTCGTAATTGTACATCCCGCAAAATTCTACGCCGGTGTTTTACATCCCGGTAACGAAACTTTCGAAACAGCAGAACTCAGTGGTACAATTGTCATCTACGACCTCAAAGAGAAACGCGTTTGCGGTGCTAAAAAAATTCAAGTCACCGGACCGGAAACCATTAACTACAGCTACGACAAAGCCTCTTCCGATAACGGATGGAAAGATAAATCCGGCGATGCGGCTGCTCTTCGTTTCAAAACAGAAAATCGTGACGTGCTGGTGCGAAATGTTTTCGATACATTGAACGCAATCATTCCCGTTAAAAAGTAAGGTCTTGTGTAACGTATCTTTATCTGCTCATGTCCGATAACGTTACGTTAAAAGAAGCTATTCTCTCCCTGCCCGATGCGCCGGGCGTGTATCAGTATTACGATGAAGCAGGAGCTATTCTGTATATCGGCAAAGCGAAGAATTTAAAAAAACGCGTTTCCTCCTACTTCACTGCTCAAGACAAACACTCGGGCAAAACGCAGGTGCTCGTGAAAAAAATTCACTCCCTGCAATTTATCATGGTGGAAAGTGAACTGGACGCGCTACTGCTGGAAAATAACTTAATCAAAAAATACCAGCCTCCGTACAACATCCGACTTAAAGACGATAAAACGTATCCGTGGATTTGCATCAGCAACGAACGCTTTCCCCGTGTATTTCCCACACGCATCGTAGATAAAAAAAGCGGACAGTTCTTCGGTCCGTATGGCAATGTGAAGGTCATGTACACCTTGCTGGATTTGATCAAGGCCATGTATCCTTTGCGCAACTGCCGTTTGAATTTAGCACAACAACACATTGATGCAGGCAAGTATAAGGTGTGTCTGGAATATCATATCGGTAATTGTCTCGGACCGTGCGAAAATCATCAAAGCGAAAACGATTACAACAGCGCCATCCGTCAAATCAAAGACATTCTGAAAGGAAATCTAACCGCGGTTAATAAACAGCTGCGGGAGCTGATGAATACTTATGCTGCCGAATTGCAATTCGAGCGTGCGCAGGCAGTGAAAGAAAAAATTGATGCGCTCGAAACGTATCAAAGTAAGTCAACGGTTGTATCTCCAACCATAACTAATGTTGATGTATGTGCCTTTCGTTCGGATGATAAAAGTGGTTACGCGAACTTTTTAAAAGTTGTGGATGGCGCCATTGTGCAGGCGCACACCATCGAAATGAAAAAACGACTGGACGAAAGTGATGCGGAATTGTTGCAATTGGCGTTGGTGGAGTTTCGTGAACGCTTCGAGAGTCATGCCTCCGAAGTGATTGTGCCCTTTTTACCCGAAGTGCAACTACTGGAAGTTTCCTTTCATGTGCCGCAACGAGGCGACAAAAAGAAACTGCTGGAATTATCTGATCGTAACCTCGATTACTATATCAAAGAAAAATCGAAAAAAGAAGAACTCGTTGACCCCGAACGACACACCAATCGCATCATGCAAACCATGATGAAAGATTTGCGCTTGTCCGAAGAGCCGCGTCACATCGAGTGTTTCGATAATTCCAACTTTCAGGGAACAGATGCCGTTTCCGCGATGGTTGTGTTTCGTGACGGTAAACCCAGCAAAAAAGATTACCGCATTTTTAATGTGAAAACCGTCGAAGGCCCTGATGATTTCGCCACCATGCGCGAAGTTATTTTCCGACGTTACAAACGCGTTTCGGAAGAAGAGCAGGAGTTTCCGCAATTGGTAATCGTCGACGGAGGTAAAGGACAGCTCTCTGCTGCCATGGATGCACTCGAAGAATTGGGGTTACGCGGAAAGATGGCGGTTATCGGTATCGCAAAACGTTTGGAAGAAATTTATTATCCGGGCGATTCTATTCCGATGTATCTCGATAAAAAATCGGAAAGCTTGCGTGTTATTCAACATGCCCGTGATGAAGCGCATCGGTTTGGAATTACCAAACACCGCAAAAAACGCAGCAAGTCTGTGATTAAAACCGAACTCACACAAATTGCGGGCATCAGCGATACTACGGCACAAAAACTCCTGCGCGAATTCGGTTCCGTGCAACGTATTAAAAATGCGAACGCCCATGAACTCGCCGCAGTCGTTGGTCCTGCAAAAGCGCAACTGGTGGTTAAGCACTTCCAACAGCCCGACTCCCAGCGTTCTTAGAAGCGCGGGAATCCCTATCTTTGCGACACATTTATCTTTTATGACGCATCAACTTACAGAACAAGAAATTGTTCGTCGCCAAAAGCTCGATCAACTTCGCGCTGCCGGAATTAATCCTTACCCTGCGGAGGAATTTATCATTAACGCCACCGCTGCCGATATACACGAAAATTACGAACGCGATAAAACCAACTATAAAGACATTTCCATCGCAGGCCGCATCATGAGCGTGCGTGTTATGGGCAATGCATCATTCGCAGAAATTCAGGACCAAACCGGACGCATTCAAATTTATGTGCGCCGCGATGACATTTGTCCGGGTGAAGACAAATCCATGTACAACACGGTTTTCAAAAAACTGTTGGACATTGGCGACATCATCGGCATTACGGGTTATGTGTTCACTACACAAGTAGGAGAAATTTCAATTCACGTAACGTCGTTGAAGTTGTTGTCGAAAGCATTGCGTCCCTTGCCTATCGTTAAAACGGACGAGTCCGGCAACACGTTCGATGCAGTTACTGATCCCGAGTTTCGTTACCGCCAGCGCTACGCCGACTTAATCATCAACGCTACGGTAAAAGATACGTTTGTGAAGCGCACCAAAATGATGAATGCCATTCGCGAACACCTGAACAATTTAGGATTACTCGAAGTGGACACGCCCGTGTTACAACCCATACCCGGTGGTGCAGCGGCACGTCCGTTTATCACACACCACAATGCGCTCGATGTACCTTTCTATTTGCGTATCGCCAACGAATTGTATTTAAAGCGACTCGTAGTTGGTGGTTTCGACGGCGTGTACGAATTCTCGCGCAACTTCCGCAACGAAGGCATGGACCGCACACACAATCCCGAGTTCACCGTATTGGAATTTTATGTGGCGTATCGCGATTACGAATGGATGATGAAAACCTGCGAAACCATGTTGGAAAAAGTGGCCCTGGCCATTCACGGCACAACCGAAGTTCCTATGGGCGACAAGATCATCAACTTCGCAGCTCCATTCAAGCGCATTACGTTGTTCGATGCCATTAAAGAACACACCGGTATCGACGTTACTGCACTCAACGACGAAGAATTAAAAACAGCGGCGCGTAATCTGGGTTGCAATATCGACAACACCATGGGTCGCGGAAAAATTATCGACGCCATTTTTGGCGACAAATGCGAAGGCACTTACGTACAGCCAACGTTCATCACCGACTATCCGGTAGAGATGAGTCCGTTAACTAAAAAACACCGCAGCAAAGAAGGATTAGTAGAACGTTTTGAGTTAATGGTTAACGGCAAAGAGTTGGCCAACGCCTACAGCGAGTTGAACGATCCTATTGATCAGCGCGAGCGTTTCGAAGATCAGGTGAAACTTATGGAACGCGGCGACGATGAAGCCATGTACATCGATCACGACTTTTTACGCGCGTTGGAATACGGCATGCCGCCAACTGCAGGCATCGGTATCGGTATCGATCGTTTGGCCATGATCATGACCAACAACGCCTCTATTCAGGACGTGCTCTTCTTTCCGCAGATGCGTCCGGAAAAGTGGGACTAATACTAACCGCGCTTACGAAATAAAAAATGCTCCTTCATGGGGCATTTTTTGTTGGTGTAAAGTTGTAGGAATTTGAATTATCCGAACACAAACGTTTATTATACGTCTTAGTCTGCTGCGGTACTGCATTTTTGCTACCCATGCACACACTCCTGCGCTGCTTGCTGCCTGTAATCTTTCTGTGTTCTGCACAACTTCTGCGGGCGCAAAATTATCCCGTACAATTAAGCGTGCAATTGTTACCGCCATTCTCCGGCTATCTTCCCGATTATACGGTTGCCGCATCCGAACAACTGCGCGCATTTGTGGTGTTCAACGATTTCAGCGTAGCATCGTACAACATCAAACTCAAATTTTCTTTGCAAGGACAAGGCATCACGATGCAAAGTCCGTCCTGGTATTTTATGGGACCCGTTAATGTGCAACCCGGAGTGCCGGTATTACTCAGTGGCAGCGATCTTGCACCTTTAATTTCCGTCAACAACTTACAATTTACGGGCATCACTCCGCAGCAGTACAACCAACAAAAAGTATTGCCCGAGGGTTTGTACACCATCTGTATTACCGCATACGATTTCGCGAATCCGGTTCCTATACAAGTCAGCAACGAAGCCTGCCTGCAAGTATGGATGGGCATCAACGATCCTCCTCTGCTTAATTTTCCCTTGTGCGAAAGCGAAGTCAATATCATCACACCACAAAACATCACCTTCAGTTGGACGCCCTTAAACATGAATGGTCCTACTTCGCAACAAGGCACCGAATACGATTTTGAATTGTACGAAGTACGTCCTGCCAACAATCCGCCCGGCAACGTATTGCTTACACAAGCGCCCATTTATACCATCACCACATCCCAAACCATGATCATGTATGGTATTGCAGAACCACCGCTCATTCCCGGCATGGAATACGTGTGGCGCGTGCGCGCGCGCGATGGCGATGGTCGGCCTTTGTTTCGCAACAACGGTTGGTCGCAGTATTGCACCTTCACCTGGGGCAATTCACTGAGCGTGCTCGGAAATCTCGCCGCGTTGCAACTCACCGCACAAGCGCAAGGCGCGCGGCAAGCGCTCGCGCAATGGGACAGCTTAAGTGTGTACGCTTCGTATCGTTTGCAATTCCGAAAACAAAATACCGCAAACTGGTTTCCTCAAACCACCAACACACGCACCGCCCGCGTTAACGGACTCGAACCGCAAACCACCTACGAAGCACAAGTGGTGGGCATTTTACCCAACGGCAACGAAGGGCCCGTAAGCAATACCGTTTTGTTTACAACAGCCGCCGTGCCTGTTTTCGTATGCGGTCAGACAAGTCTTGCACCCAACATGCAAGGTTTCCAGCCCTTAACCCAAGCCACTACCGGCATGATCTGGCAAGTAGGACAATTTGAAATGAGCGTTCTATCGTTAGCCAACAACGCCAACAGTACGGGCTTTTATACCGGCACCGGCCGCATCGTAATGCCCATGGGCATTTCAGTAGGCTGCACCTTCAACGGCATTCAAATCGGGCAAGACTTTAAAATGT
>JAJTEY010000064.1 GCA_021299855.1 Bacteroidota bacterium
GTATCAGCCCGCGGACCTTCATCCATCGTAACAACAGTCTCACGTTGTTTACGTTTACCCGATTCATCCAGATACGTTTCACTTACCGTAATTGCAGCAATACCACTTGTAAACAAGCCTTCCTGCTGTGCATTCAAAGCACGCTGATGAGAACGTAACGCAAACGCATCCTGATCTTCTCGATTGACATTAAATTCATTCGCTAATACTTCTGCGGTTAAGCCCATGCCCCAATACCAATCGGGATGATTTAACGCGATATCCGCATTCGGAATGACGCGCCAGCCGCCCATCGGAATTAAGCTCATACTTTCTACACCACCGGCAACAATACAATCCGCATGACCCGCATGAATTCTTGCTGCAGCCAATGCAATAGTTTCCAAACCCGATGAACAATAACGATTCACGGTCATTCCAGGAACTTTATCCGTATCCAGCGCTAACAAAGAAATCAGGCGTCCTACGTTTAGACCCTGCTCCGCTTCCGGCATTGCGTTTCCAACAATGACGTCATCAATCTGCTCTTTATCCAATTGCGGAATCTGCGCTACCACTTGACGAATAACTTGTGCGGCAAGATCATCGGGACGTAAAAAACGGAAAACACCCTTGGGCGCTTTCCCAACCGGAGACCGAAGACCTGCTATGATATATGCATTCATATTATTCCTATTTATCGTATTAAACTATTTAATATCCGCGATTACTATTAATTGCGCAACACTTTACCACCCTGCAAAATCGACTGCATGCGTTCCAACGATTTCCGTTCACCACACAGTGAAAGAAAAGCTTCACGTTCCAGATCGAGTAAATACTTTTCATTCACTAATGTTGGTTGCGACAAATCGCCTCCACAAAGCACCCAAGCCAGTTTGCGTGAAATCAGTGAATCGTGCGCAGATATAAACTTTCCGCTTTCCATGGAATTTGCACCAACGTATGCCAATCCCAACGCCTGTTTACCTAAAACGCGAATATCCTTACGTTGCAATGGTTGTACGTAACCGGCATCAGCCAATTCGATTGCTTTTTCTTTGGCTCGCAACAACAACCGATCGCGGGAATACACGACTTCATCCACGCCTTCGCGCAGATATCCCAAATCAAACGCTTCGTAAGCAGAAGTAGAAACCTGTGCCTGTCCAATCGTTAGAAAGCGTTTTCTGAAAGCGTTTAATTCTACATCGCCTTCCATCAACTCGTCCGACAGTCGTAATGCAAATTCTTTTGTGCCGCCACCACCCGGAATTACACCCACTCCGAATTCAACAAGACCCATATAGGTTTCGGCGTGAGCAACGACGGCATCCGCATGCAAACAAATTTCCGTGCCACCACCCAGTGTCAGATTATGCGGAGCAACAACAACCGGAATAGAAGAATATCGAATACGTGAAGTCGCCTGCTGGAATGCGCGAACTGCGAAATCCAATTCATCCCACTCCTGCTCTACGGCAAACATAAACACCAACCCCAGATTTGCACCTGCTGAAAAATTAGCACCTTCATTAGAAATCACCAACCCTCTGAATTCCTTCTCTGCTTTATCAATTGCGGTATTGACACCTTGCAACACTTCACCTCCAATGGTATTCATCTTCGTGTGAAACTCCAGATTCAACACTCCATCACCAATATCGGTTAAGGTTGTTCCCGAATTTTTCCACACCGTTTTAGTTTCCCGAATATTCTTTAAAAGAATGAATTGCTCAGTTCCCGGAACTAAAACATAATCGCGCTTATTACTATCATAATAATACAATCCTTGTGCTGAACGTTTGTAAAACGAAGTGATTCCCTGCTTCAGCATATCCTCTACCCAAGATGCGAGTTGAAGTCCGGCAGTTTTTATTAACTCAACTCCTTTATGAACGCCTACTGCATCCCACATTTCGAATGGGCCGAGTTCCCAACCGAATCCGGCGTTCATGGCCTGATCAATCTTATACAACTCATCGCTGATTTCCGGAATTCGATTAGCACAGTATGCAAACAAACCTGCAAACGACTGTCGATAAAATTCGCCGGCCTTATCCGTTCCTTCCACCAACACCTTCATGCGCGCAGGAACAGCGTCAATTACCTTGGTTTGTTCCAACGTTGCAAACTTCACTTTTTGTTGAGGACGATACTCCAAAGTATTCAGATCCAAAGCCAGAATTTCGGATTTGCCTTCAGTATTCTTCACTTTTTTATAAAACCCTTGTCCCGACTTATCACCCAGCCATTTGTTGGAATTCATTGTTGCCACATATTCCGGCAGCTGAAATAAATCGTGTGCTTCATCTTGAGGACAAGCCTGATACAAACCATTCGCTACATGCACCAAAGTGTCCAGTCCCACGACATCACAAGTTCTGAATGTTGCGGACTTCGGACGACCGAGAACGGGGCCTGTTAATTTATCGACTTCTTCAACGGTAAGACCAATGGACTTCACCTGATGAAACAAGGACATGATACCGTACACACCGATACGATTAGCGATAAATGCCGGCGTGTCTTTACACAACACCGTTGTTTTACCGAGATGCAATTCTCCAAAGTGTAGCAGAAAATCAATCACGGCAGGATTTGTATGCGGAGTAGGAATAATTTCCAGCAACCGCAGATATCGTGGAGGATTGAAAAAGTGCGTACCGCAGAAATGTTTGATGAAATCATCGGATCGTCCTTGCGTTAATAAATGCATGGGAATTCCCGAAGTATTGGAAGTAAT
The DNA here is from genome assembly GCA_021299855.1 of Bacteroidota bacterium. Lineage (GTDB taxonomy): Bacteria > Bacteroidota > Bacteroidia > Palsa-965 > Palsa-965. The sequence goes on from JAJTEY010000064.1 coordinate 2,726, forward strand.
GAGCGCTCCCGGCTTACGGAACTTTTCTATCTGCTCAAAAATTTGTTGTTTGATATCCAGACGCTCCACCACAACTTCAATAATCCAGTCGCAAGTAGCGATGTCCTTCATATTGTCTGTAAAATTGCCGGTAGTAATGCGCTGTGCAAACGACTTCCGATAAACCGGAGAAGGATTCGATTTTAATGCCGCCTGTAGTGCATCATTCACAATACGATTACGAACCGGAGCCGACTCTAATGTGAGTCCCTTTTTCGTTTCGCTTTCCAATAATTCCTTAGGCGCAATATCCAACAACAACACTTCAAATCCGGTGTGTGCGAAATGACAAGCAATACGGGAACCCATGACTCCCGAACCCAATACTGCAATACGCGTTACGTTTCTTTTCATGACTCAATTTTTATGGCTTTACGTTCTTCCGCAATCGCATTAATTTCAGCAATAACCTCATTAAACACCTGCAGCTTTTTAGAAGAAAGCCGTTTCGATATCGCCTCGTTAAATTCCTTTACAGCCTTCCGCGAAATATCTCGTTTCAATTTTCCTTTTGGAGTTAACGCAATCAACACTTTACGACCATCACTTTTGTCCTTCTTGCGCTTGATCCAACCCTGCTCTTCCATAAAATTCAACGTGCGCACCAAACTTGTAGCTTCCATGCCAATTGCAGGACCTATGCTTGTAGAAGGCACACCTTCAGGCGTATTTATTTGCAATAGAATAAAGCCAACAGTTGTAGACAGCTGATGATCTTCGCCTTCGGCATTATACATGCGGGAAATCGCATGCCACGACTGCTTAATTCTTGCACAATACGTTTCTTTCTTATCCGACATCATATCGGAAAGTTAGAAACTTTTATTATGCAAGCATAATACTTAAGAAAATTTAATAGAAATTATTCTCCCGTGTAGATTTTCTCGATATCCCCGGCGTGCTCATTCAGAATAAATTTGCGCTTCAAACTCAGCTTTGGTGTTAAATGACCACCTTCGATCGAGAACAAGGTTGGACGCACGATAATCTGTTTAATACGTTCGTATTGCGCCAAGTCTTTATTGACAGTATCCACCTCTTCCATGATGCGCTTAACAACCTTCGGATGCTTTACCAATTCCGCATCAGTTGCCGGAAGAGCAATTTCATGACGCTGCGCCCATTCGCGCACAAAGGCAAACGATGGCACCACTATAGCTCCCGGGAATTTTTGGTTTTCACCCACCACCATCGATTGTTCGATAAAGCGCGAACTGTTCAATGCGTTTTCGATCATTTGAGGAGCAATGTACTTCCCGCCTGATGTTTTGAAAATTTCTTTTTTACGATCGGTAATTTTCAAATACTTACCCTCTTCCATATGGCCGATATCGCCGGTATGGAACCAACCTTCTTTATCAATCACTTCATCGGTGGCATCCTGACGCTTGTAATAGCCCAACATCAGACTTGGTCCCTTCATTAGAATCTCACCATCTTCAGCAATTTTTACCTGCACATTACTAATAACAGGACCAACAGTACCGAACCGTGTATGTCCCGGAGTAAGCGTGTTTACAGCGATCACCGGAGATGTCTCCGTTAAACCGTAACCCTCCAAAACAGGAATATCAGCAGCCCAGAAAATACGTGCCAGACGAGGATTTAATGCTGCTCCACCCGAAACCATTGCACGCACATTACCACCCAATGCCTCTTGCCATTTACTGAAGATCAGTTTACGTGCAATTTTTAACTGAAAATTATACCAACCGCTTCTATGCTCTGCCCTGATATCGAAACGTTCGCCCAGGCCCAATGCCCAGAAAAACAAAGCCTTCTTTACAGGACTTAGTTCCGATGCTTTGGTAATAATTTTATCGTACACTTTCTCCAGCAATCGAGGGACACACGAAAACATGTGCGGCTTAACTTCTTTAATATTCTCACCGATTTTCTCCAAACTCTCCGCATAATAAATGGAGCTTCCTTTCATCACATACAAATACGTTAACATGCGTTCGTAAATGTGATTCAATGGCAGAAAACTTAATACGATACTATTACTATCAATAGGCGGTAAATCTTTTAATGCAGTGAAATTGCTCACCAAATTTTCGTGCGATAACATCACTCCTTTGGGTGTACCTGTTGTTCCACTGGTGTATAATAAGGTCACCAAATCACTCGCTTTCGTTTCACGTTTTACGGCTGCAATGCGCTCTTCCGCTCTATTACCAATACCGCGTTCCACCAGACTCATCCAATGATCCACTCCGGTAACGGGTTCAATCGAATACAGATGCACTTGCTGTTTTGCTCCTTTCTGAACCGCGCTCGCTTTATCGGCAAGGTCGGGCGAAGAATAGATAAGCACACGCGCTTCACAATCATTAATGATAAATTGCAAATCGTTTTCGCTGATGTTCGGATAAACAGGAACGAGAATGATACCACTTAACTGACAAGCGAAATCGACAATATTCCACTCCGGACGATTATTACTCATCAGCATAACTCGTTCACCGCGCTCAACGCCAAGACTTGCCAAACCCGAAGCTAAATCAACCATGAGTTGTTCGCATTTCGCAAACGACCAAGTTTCCCAATTGCCTGCAACCTTTGCGGCATACATAACCTCTTTATTGGGAAATTCTTTTTTATAAAAATCAAGCAGATCAAAAATGCGTTTTACACTCATGGCAATAGTTTGTTGGGTTATACGTGTAAATATCGTGAAAGTTATTCCGGAACCGCTACCTCGAGACCAATAAATAATCGCGGTAACTCAGGATAATTTTGAACGGGTTGCGAACCGTCTTTCACCAAATCGGAATAGCGATAACGCGCCCAGATGGCAATGCCTTCGGAACCGAATCGTGCGTAAAATCCGTAATTCAAATCGTTTAAATAATTCGGCTGACTCCATCGTGTTTTCGAACGAATCATTTTTCCTCGCGGATCATTAGCATAAGCGAATTGATCCACATAAACATTCGCCGACCAGAATGACCAAGAGGCATACGCACCAATGTCAAAATAATTTCCACTGACATTACCCTTATTCGAATACACAAAACGATGACCCAACAAAAGACTGAGCGAGTTGGTGCTGATACGCTCCCGTTTGTGCGCAACGGCATCAATGGGTAAACGTTTCACTTGTTTCTGGTTGATGACATAACGATCATTGATGTAAAACAATTCACTCAACAATGCCTGATGCCTCCACAATTTCCATTTAAAACGAAAACCATAATGAAACTGCGTGCTCCACCAATTCACCTTAGCACCTTGCTCTGCACGCGATGCAACCAGTCCATATCCCATGATGGTTTGAAAATAAAACTGACGATTAGGGCCAATATTAATCTTTCGGGCAACCGTGTCCACGTCGCGCTCTACAATCACCTGGCTAAATGCATCAGTGGTTGTAGCGAAAAGCAAAATGATGATGATCCTACAAATCCAATTCCGCATAATAACCTCCCATTCGTACAATCATTTTACAATACAGCCACTCTTCGCGCATGCGCACACGCACCTCGCCGCATGCCGTTATACGATGCACAGCATAATACACTACTTTATTCCCGGCTTTCACTGCGACAAAAAGATAATCGGAATTCTTACGCTCATCGCTAAAACGCGCTATGAACGTCACCGCTTCCGCAAGTTTTTCAATCTGCAAATGATCCTTACCAACGTTAAAACTATCGCGTTTAATGGCATATCCGGCATCCTGTAATAACGAATCGGTTTGCGGCACACCGTAACCGTGCAGATAATCGTAATACGGATATAACGAAGCGCGGCGTTGCAACATCCGATAAACAGCCATCGCTCCGGAATCGGGATAGATCTGCATCACACATGCTGCAAGACCGGTCACAAATGGAGCAGAAAAGGATGTTCCTTCTTCCCAACCATAGGTGCAAGTTCCTTTCAAATTGCATTGCGCCACAAAAGCAGTTCCGGGCGCGCAGATGTCGGGCTTTCTCCTGAAATCGGCCGTTGGACCATAAGAAGAATATGCAGCACCATATTTCCCCGATTCATCCAATGCCGTTACACATAACGCACTGTCCGCATCTCCGGGAGGTAAGATATTCCATTCTTCATCGTACTCACCGTTGTTTCCCGCGGCTGCAATTACTAAAATTCCTTTGCGTGCCGCAATGTTTGCGGCTCTTGAAATCAGCGCCGTTTTTCCGTCCATTTGCTCCGCGAAATAAGAACGCTCGTTAGGACCACCGGACATATTGATAATGTTAGCACCCAAACTATCCGCCCATTCCAACGCACGTACAAAATTTTGTTCCGATTTGAATTGATTGCCGCCTTCACGTGCAATACGCGCCAGCAGCACCGTGGCATCAGGAGCATAACCTAAATTCACGCCTTCTGCTTTTCCGACAATACAAGACAACACTGCTGTTCCGTGCGACGATGCTTTATGATCAACATTTGTTTGATTCAACACAAAATCATACGTCGCTTTAATTCTTCCTTCATTGCGCACATGCGCAAAAGCCGGATGTGTATTCACTCCTCTGAAACCAATATCAAAAACGGCAATCGTAATTCCTTTGCCCGTTATACCGAAATCAATCGGCTTCGTTTTTCCGAATGGCACCAGTTGTGTGTGATAATATTGCGGATCGACAGCAGTTGTAGTATCGGAGTTGGCACACCAAATAAATTGCACATCATTTCCACGAGCAACTTCCACATGATCCACAAACGGCAAGGTGTCCACAGCTGACATTTGTTCGGACTTCACATACACCGCAACGGCATTGAGCCATTTCGACGTAACACCCAAGCTGTCGCAATAGTTATTGATCGTTCGAACGTAGTTTTGATTTACCGGCGCATCAAGCCCGAAAACCGGTTTATCCTTGAAAAACACCCAACACGGCACCGACTGCCCCGCAGCAATTCCTGCAAAGAGAACGAGTACGATAGCGAGCAGATTTTTCATTTCTAAAACAACGTAAATCTACGATTTATCGCCCTTAATCTGCTTTTCCTGGAGTGCCCTCATGTTCTGTATCTTTGCACCCTAAGCTCAACACCATGATAATCGATTTACGCAGTGATACTGTAACCAAACCTA
>JAJTEY010000065.1 GCA_021299855.1 Bacteroidota bacterium
GCGGGAAAATTTGGAGTGGCGTTGCTCGTACTCAACGCAGTTTAATTGTGTTTTATTTTAATTATTTATTTATCATTTAATTTTTATCAATTATGAATTCAGTTCGTAACAATGTTCAGATTTTAGGAAACTTAGGTCAGGATCCGCAAGTAATCACCACCGAGAGTGGTAAAAAAATAGCGCGTTTCAGTATTGCGGCTACAGAATCGTACACCGATGCTAAAGGTCAACGTATTCAGAATACGCATTGGTTCCGTGTGGTAGCATGGGAAGGTGTGGCTGCTTCGGCAGAAAAGAAATTGAGCAAAGGCAGCAAAGTGGTGGTGCACGGAAAACTCTCCACCAACAACTGGACGGACAAGAACGGCGTGAAGCACAATGATGTGGTGATCGTGGCGAGTGAGTTCGTGCCTATGGAAGCTGTGGTAAAAGAATAGTTGATTTCGACTCCGCTCAATCAACGTGGGTTGAGCGGAGCCGAAACTAACGGTAACACCAACGCACTATCACACCAACACGCCATCGCACTAACACACAATCGCACCACATTACAAAGGATCACTAAGTTTTTTCAAGCGAAGTCCTTTGCGTTCTCTGCGTCACCTCTCCAAAGGAGTCCTTCCGTCTGAAAGACTCCCACGGAGCCTGCGCCCTCCGCGGTTAAATTTCGAAGACACTAACGCACTACTACTCCGGAGTTAATTACGCTCGACTCTTATTCAAAGATTAACATTGCCTTGCAGTTCATCTTAAAATTGCTTACGTTTGACGTAAGTAACGCAACACGTTACTATGTTAAGTTCTTTTGGCGATAAACGCACTCGGGCAATTTGGACCGGTGAACGGGTGAAAGGTTTTTCACTGCACGTTCAAGAGGCTGCGCGAAGAAAGCTGAGAATGATTAACAGCTCTCAGGACTTAAACGACCTCCGTATTCCTCCGGCTAATCGTTTGGAAAAACTTCAAGGTAACTTGAAAGACTTCTATTCCATTCGTGTCAACGATCAGTTTCGAATCACGTTTATTTGGTCAAACGGAAACGCAGAAGAAGTGCAATTGGTGGATTATCATTAACGCGATGGGCAAACTAAAAAATATACATCCGGGCGAAGTGCTGCAAGCTGAATTTCTTCAGCCATTGGAAATTAGTGCATACCGCTTGTCTCAAGACATCGGAATTCCACAAACACGTATTTCGGAAATCATTAAAGGAAATCGACGCATTAGTGCCGATACCGCTTTACGCCTGTCGAAGTACTTTGGTAACAGTCCTAAGTTTTGGTTAGGGCTGCAGAATGATTATGATCTGGAAGAAGAGCGGCGTTCGATAAAAAAAGAACTGCGCGGAATTACCACGCTGGGAATGTAAAATTCGTGGCCATCAAGCTGCACGTTGATTTCGGCTCCGCTCAATCAACGGGAATACCAGCGCACCACCTCACTACCACACACCCGCACCACATTACAAAGGATCACTATGTTTTTTCAAGCGAAGCCCTTTGCGCGCTCTGCGTCACCTCCGCGAACTTTCTCCGTTGGAGTCTTTCAGACCGCAGGAGTCCTTTGGACTGCGGTTAAAATAGACGAGGCCACGAAGACACCAAGACACGAAGCGTCACAAAGGATTTTCATGCGAAGCCCTTTGCGCGCCCTGTGCAACCTTCGCGAACGCTGCGGTTAATTTAAAGGCCGCAAAGACGCCAACGCACTATCACGCTAACGTACCAACGCACCACCACACTATCGAACTAATACACTACCCCACAAACGCCCCATACTCGTATCTTTGATTATCATGCTGCGCCGCGCTATAACCATCAACTTTTACACGGTTACTTTATCAGCTATTCTGGTTGGCGCATTTTTGCTTCGTATTAAAAGTGCGTTCACCGATTCCATCACCGCCGATGAAGTGAGTGCGTTGTTGCGATTACAGTTCTCCTCCTTTTCCGAACTTCTGGATAATGGCGTGCGACCTGATGGACATCCGGCGTTCACACAAGTGCTGCTTTGGTTCTGGACAAAATGTTTTGGTGATAGCGCCGGAGTCGTTCGCATTCCGTTCGTTCTTATGAGTACTGTTGCTATCGGACTATTTGCTCATGCATGTAAAAATTGGTTCACGGAAAATGCGGCGATATTACTAGCGGGACTCCTGGCTTTCCTGCAGTTTTTTGTCATGTACGGTGTACTCGCACGTCCTTATGCTGCGGGATTCTTTTTCATAGCCTTGCTAGTATATGGGCTCTCCCGCGTAACGAAAAATTTCAACGGAGCAACGTTTGCACTGCTCGTTTTCGGTTTTGCAGGCGCAGCATACTCGCATTATTTCGCAGCACTAACAGCAGTAGTGTTGGCCGTAGGCGCAATATTTATTATTCCGAAACGACAACTGTTGCGTGTTGCACTAACAGCGGCAATTGCTTTGGTGTTGTTCCTTCCGCACTTTTCCATATTCCTTCGTCAACTGAGTTTAGGCGGTATTGGCGGTCCGGGCGGTTGGTTGGGAAAACCGGACATCAATTTTATTGGTGCACATTTCTTCACCATCTTCAATCAATCGCAGGGTGTACTGTGGCTGTTTGCCGCAGTAGCCATATTGCATACAGTATTGAATTTCCGTAACACATCGCGCATTCAAATAATCTTGTTGTTAGTTTGGCTCGTTGTATTTGCAACCGGCTTCTTGTACAGCATGTATATTAATCCTGTGCTGCAACATTCGGTGTTGTTGTTTGCTGCTCCGTTGTTATTGATGGGAATATTGGGATCGTTCTTTATTCAATTGCATGCTTCCATGCAACGCGGAATTACAATAGCCATCATTCTCGTGGCGCTGTCTTATATAACATGGTACAAACCGTTTCAACTTACGAATCATTTCGGACGACTTCAGGAATTAGCAGATCTCACCACGGAATGGCAGAAAAAATATACGCCGCAAAATGTTTCAGTGGCCTGGAATATCGATGATCCATATTTCATGGAATATTGTTTCCATCAAAGCAACGCTGCAACTCCAAGTGCGTTGTTCTACAAAAACGACGGTTACGCTGAATTGCTTGCAGCTCGCGAAGCCATCAACAAAAGCACTGCGGAATATTTCATTTACGGATGGAGCACGCGTTATTCCCCTCCGGAAATCCCGTCTTTCATCTTGGAAAAATATCCGCACGTCATTGCGTCGCATCAATGGTTCAACAGTGCCATTTATTTGTTTTCGAAAAATCCGGCGGGCGCAATACAAGATCATCCGTTCAAAAACCAAACCATTGCTGTGTTTCCCGAACAAGCGACTTCGTGGAGTACACCTTGCGCAACATTTAATCCAAAACAACCATTGACATTGGACAGCAATTGTATGTACAGTCCAACGTACGAGCGTTTGTTACAGGGTGTACTGCACCATGCGGATGAACAAATCGGAGTGGCTGTCTCCTTTCGTCGTCATACTCCGGGAGCGCAACTGCAAGCCGTATTCGAATTTAAGCGGGAAGGAAATCCCTTAGCGGAATACGGCTGGAACGGCATGATGTTATCCGCGCAATTCCCGCCGGACACACTTACCCATACCGGTTATTTCGTACTACAAGCTCCGCCTACGCTACAGCTCAACGATTTGTTCCGTTGTTACTTGTACACACCCGATCAATCGAGAACATCCGTGTACAATATTGAATTATTCACCACAAAAGGTCACACGTTCTTATACGGATCACGACCGCCATTCGCTCCTTAATTGGTAAATTCGCCCTTATGAACAGCACGATAGGAATACTGGGAAGTGGAAGTTGGGCAACCGCCATCATGAAAATGTTGTACACCAACACGGGAACCGAAACGCAACCCGTTATCAATTGGTGGATTCGCAGCGAGGAAACCATTGCCTATATCAAGAAATACAAGCACAATCCGAAGTATTTAAGTTCTGTTGAACTGCATTTGGATTCGATCAGTCTGTATTCTTCATTAAAAGAATTTATCGCCGCAACAGATATTATTATCATGGCGGTTCCTGCTGCGTTTTTGGAAGATGCGTTGAAAGAAATAGGACCTGAACAATTGCGTGGCAAAACAATTGTCTCTGCAATTAAAGGAATTGTTCCGGGACACAATTTAATCGTTGGCGATTACTTCCATAAAATCATGGATGTGTCATTCGATAATATCGCGGTAATCACCGGGCCGTGTCATGCAGAAGAAGTGGCTCTGGAGAAATTGTCGTACTTAACGATTGCATCACAAAACCAGGACATCGCGCGATTAGTTGCTGATCGTTTGGCGTGTCGGTATATCAAGACTATAGTATCCGATGATATTTTCGGAACGGAGTATTCTGCTGTACTGAAAAACATCTTTGCCATTGCCAGCGGCATTTGTCACGGACTTGGTTATGGAGATAATTTCCAGGCGGTACTGGTATCGAATGCCATTCAGGAAATCAATCGTTTTGTAAATGCGGTATATCCGATTCAACGCGACATTAAAAGCTCTGCGTACCTCGGCGATCTTTTGGTAACAGCGTATTCGCAATTCAGTCGCAACCGTATGTTCGGGGCGATGGTAGGAAAGGGTTATTCCGTAAAGATGGCGCAACTGGAAATGAATATGATTGCGGAAGGTTATTACGCCGTAAAGTGTATTCATGAAATTAATCAGCAACATCAGGTGGATATGCCGATTACCACAGCTGTATATCATATCTTGTACGAGAAAATTTCCCCCGCTATTGAAATTAAAATTCTGACCGACAAGTTGAATTAAATTCATGGCACGTCAACGCAATGTAATTCCATCAGTAGTATTCACAGCAATGCTGTGGTGTTCTTGCGCAATGACGGCTTTCGCTCAGCAGGATTCCACGTACCAATGGTTTGTTCGCGGTAATTATCATTATGGCATTTTGTTGCCGGAATATTCCGTCGTTAATTATACGTCCAACGATTACGTTCGCGGTTTTGAAGTGAATCTGATTCATCAAACAAAAGGCGATGATATCTGGCAACGCTTGTATCGCAATCCGACTTACGGCGTTTCTCTTTTTTACAGCACGATGGGCAACAAAGAGGTGTACGGTGATCAATACACATTATACCCTTTTTATGGTTTGCATTTTGTTCAACGACCGCATTTCACCTTCGGATATCAGATGGGTGTGGGAATTAGTTACGCGACGAAAAAATTCAGCATTACCGGAAATCCTGAAAATGTAACCATCGGCTCTCACATTAACATTCACTATCACGCCGATTTGCTGGCACGAATCGGGTTAACAGATCGATGGTCATTGAATACGGGAATTGCATTCAATCATATTTCAAATGCTAATCTGAGTGAACCCAACGTAGGATTAAATTTCTTAACCGCAAATATTGGTGTGCAATATGCGTACGGAAATAAATCGGCTGTTCAACACGATAAACCCGAACGCTTAAATCCGTTTTGGACTTACGAAATAACACTTGCAGGTGGTTACAAGCACACCAGAACTTTTGAGTCGTTTAAATACGCAGCTTTTGCTGTTGGAGGATCTGTTAAGCGCCGCCTTGCACACCGATTTGCACTTGGCGTTGGTGTTGATTTTTTCTACGACTCCAGCACACAACCGCAAATGGAACGTTTGGGAAAACCTTTTCAACCTTCGGATGCCTACATGAGCGGTATTCACTTGTCGCAGGAATTTATTTACGACAAAGTTTCTTTTGTATTGCAGGAAGGATTTTATGTAGGGTTAATGCATCGCTTGAATGAATATCCGATGTACAACAGAGCGATGGTGCGATATAAATTCAACAACCATTTTTTGATGAGTATTTCCATGAAATCACATATCTATATTTTAGATTTTCCTGAACTCGGCATCGGCTACTATTGGTAATGAAAAACACCATTGCATATCTCGTTGGTAGTATTGCGTTAATGTTCGCGATGTTTCACCTTTCGTGCAGTAAAGGCTGGAGTGAAGACGAGCGTACGACACAAACCTTTAGTCCCGACTCCATTCACACCATTGTTGTTCGCGGTGTATTCGATATTCATTTTATTCAGGACACGGTTTGCGGCATTACAATAACGGGCGTTCCGAAAATGATGGAAAAAACAACGGTAGTAGAAGAAAACGGCACCATCATTATTTCAAATAACAAACGCGGAGAAATGTTTCGTCCCGGATTGGAAAACACGACGGTTTATGTACGCGTGAAAAATCTCAAGTTGATTAAACTCGAAGATGTTTCCAAACTGATTTGCGATAATCCATTAACGGGCGGAGAAATTGGATTAGTAGTGGAAGCGCGGTACTTCGATGCAGATTTGCAATTCGACTGTAGGACATTTTACTACTGGAACAACATCAATGGCGGAGTCATGAAGTTGAACGGCAGGGCGCAGGAGTTGAAATTGTGGAATACCGGATTGTGTTCGGTGAATGCCCGTGATTTACAAACCGACTATGCGTTGATTGAAAACGGTTCGCAAGGCGATTGCATTGTTAACGTTAATACGACATTGGAGTTCAGCATTACCGGAATTGGCAACATCAAGTACAGTGGCACACCTTCACAAATTGTACAACGCGCCATCACCGGCACCGGACAACTTATTCCTTTGCAATAGATGCTCCAAACTATCACGCCGCGTTTCTTTTGGATCATCACATCTGTTGTTTGGTTGCTATGGACAATCTTTGCGGTTGTTTATGCTGATGTCCGTTTCCAGGCTGATGGTGCGCACTACTTGTTACACATTGTACAGTCCGAAACTTTCCGAATAGAACATCAGCGTTATATTCTTGCAGCTTCTCAGCTATTGCCTTTGTTAGGGATCAAGCTCGGTCTTTCAATGAAGGCCATTGTAGTATTGAATTCGCTGAATAACATCGTATACTTCTTCGGCTTGTTTGTGCTGTGTGCCGTTCGGTTCAAGGATTACATCGCAGCCTGGAGTATTGTGTTGCTAACCGTACTCGGCATTTTGCATATTCAGTTCATACCTATGTATGAAATCTGGTACGGCGCCCCGCTTGTTGTTGTGTTGTACAGTATGCTTCACAAAAATGCTTTACATGCGCCCGTAAACGTTGCCTTATTCTATAGTGTGCTCATCACCGCGCTATTTGCGCATCCGCTTTTGTTTATTGTAGTGCTGTTCGTCCTTGCGTTTCATTTTTTACGAACTCGAAAAATAGCATGGCGCATGTGGATTGGCGTTGCAATAACGTTCATCGCCTGGTACCTGATCAAAAAACTTGCCCTCACCGAATATGAAGCCGGGAAAATATCCATGCTCGACACCGGCTGGAATAAAGCTTACGAAAACCTGTTTAAACCTTCGCACTATCTGCGGATGATGAAATTTTTCTTCACGTATTATACAGTCACCAGCATCATGTTTACGCTACTCGTGATAATGTATATCGTTCGGCGCTCGTGGTGGAAACTCGGACTCATTCTAAGTTTTTGTGGTGGCCACATTTTACTGATCAATTTCACACATCAACCGGACCCCGAACTTACCCCCTATTTCGAACGGATGTACTTGCCGTTTGTAACGATGATTTTAATTGCATTTATTTTCGATACATGGACCATACGCCTAATGACTGTTCGCGCAGGAGCAATTGCTATAATACTAATCGTCGCTTATCGTATGTGGTTGTACTTCGATTTATCGGAGTTGTATGTTCAGCGGAAATTACAAACAGAAGAATTGATCCGTAATTGCAGCATTAGCGGAGGCAGCAAATTTATCTTAGCGCAAAGCGATTATGAAACCTGCTTCAATCATGTGGATTGGTCGCTACCCATGGAAACTGCGTTACG
>JAJTEY010000006.1 GCA_021299855.1 Bacteroidota bacterium
AACCTAAAAGTCCGGCACGTCACTTTACGTCCGAGGCGGATGCCGTAAGTTGGTTGCTCGAACTCAGCACAAACAAGTCTTAGAATCCCATTGGAGCATCATCTACGGAAGGAATCACTGATGATTTTTTCTTCTGGAAATCATCTCCGGAACCGAATCTCCAGGTCAAATTTAGCATCAGGATACGCGATTCTCGCTGACGCCAGATTTCCATTTCATAGCCTGTATTGAAATTCGTGATCAACATTTTACGTGTATTGAAAATGTCAGACAAGTTGACTGAAGCAGTTGCTTTGCCTTTCATGAAATCGTGACGCACGCCAATGTCAACTCCGCCGGGCATCCAAAATGACCCGATTGGACTTTCGTTTTTGGAAGAATACATGCCGGTGAGCTGAACTGATGTAGAAGAAATGATTTTGTAGGTTGCAGAAATTCTTGTATTCCAACCAAAATAGGTTGCCGAACGTCCCGGAGCGGCTTCGCCACCAACGACAGTGCTTTGAAAGGCACTGCTGCTCCACATTATATTTCCTTTTTTACCTAATGACAAGCGTAGCACGACATCTAATCCAAGATTGTCGGATGACTTGAAATTTACCGGACCCATCATTGCAACACCCGTTAAGGTATCATACAACCTCATGAATGACATAGCATTGTTTGTATGTCTGTAAAACACAGTAGTATTTAAGGTTACAATCTTCCAATACTTATTGAAGTTGAATTCCAGAGCGTCAATAAACTCGGGTTGCAAGTAAGGATTTCCAGTTCTGATGTTCAGCGAATCGGAATAATCCAAAAACGGATTCAATTGTCCATTGGACGGACGATTCAATCGTCTGCTATAGCCGAGTTGCATTTCTATTCCATCTTTCGGCGTGTAACGAACAGTAGCGCTTGGGAACAAATTCAAATAGGTGTTTCGAAAGTCGTCGTTAACAGATTCCGAAAAACTGATCATGTCGGTATATTCTACACGAAGACCGGCCTGCATATCAAATTTTCCACGGTGCGCAGCAGCTTGTAGATAGCCTGCATAGATGTATTCCGAAAAGGTAAAGCGATCGGCAAAGCGGGGATCATCGAAATACATTTCATTGGCGTAATCGTACATCGATGCAAGTTGACGGTTGTCATTGTCGCGCAATCCTGCCTTAATTCCGGTTTCTAGTTTAAAACTATCGCTTAAAGGATGCGTGTAATCAATTTGTAAAGCAGAGGTCAGAAACTCGTTGTTGCCCGATGTCAATTGATACGCGGGCAATGAATAACCGATATGATTCAGCTTAAACGCACTTCCTACCTGACGTGTATTATATGATAGCGCTCCTGCAGCAGTAAGCAATCGCTTCGAACCCGGAAATGTTTTTCGGTAATCCAGCGTAACATCGCCGGTGGTGTTGTATTCGTCCGTTGCAGCACGGCGACTAAATCCGTCAAACGCAACTTGTTCACTGTTTAAAAACGTGTACACAGTGCTGTCGCTGCGGTGTTCCTGACGAGCTGTTAATCCTGCAGCGATAGACAAGGTTTGGTAGGGAGTAGGCGACCAATCGAAACCTGCTCTGCCACTGTGAAACCCGCTGCTCATCAGCGATCCGGGTTTATTTTGAAAATAGAAATTGGTGTCGGATGTAAACGTGTGTTGTTGACCGTCACCACGCATCCAACGATCTTCGTAACGATACGTGTACTGCGCGAATACATTTATTTTTTCTCCGCGGTTATTAAAATTCAAACCACCGTTGTACTTATTGTTGGTGCCAATTCCTGCATTTACTGAGGCGTTAAATCCTTTGCGACCATCTTTTTTCGTAACGATGTTGATGATACCCGCGGTTCCTTGCGCATCGTACTTTGCGGAAGGATTGGTAACTACTTCAATACGATCGATCATTGATGCCGGAATTTGTGCTAATGCGGCCTGACGGTCATTTCCGGTTATACCTGAAGGTTTGCCGTCAATTAAAATGGTGACGTTTTCACTACCACGCAAACTTACTTTTCCGTCGACGTCAACCGTTACAGAAGGGACATTTTGTAACACATCGGTTGCTGTGCCACCGGTTGCTGTGATGTTCTGTCCAACGTCGTACACTTTCTTATCGATACCGTTTGAATAATCGGCACGATCTTCTTCAATAACAACTGTATTTAATTCTGCGCCCGTACTCTTAAGTTTTATGATTCCGGCATCGAATTGACCTTGTTGCGGTGATAAAACGAAGGCCGGGGAATACTTGGTCATGTATCCCATAAACGTGATTCGCAACATATACTTTCCCGGAGGTAGTTGACGAACCTGAAATGCGCCGTTTTTATCCGTAACACTTCCTCCTTTGACCAAGGAATCTTTTGCGGACATCACGGCTACGGCTGCATAATCGATTGGAGCATTAGCCAGTGAGTCTTGTATGATTCCGATGACAACGCCGTTGGCCGGTGGACCCGGCTGTGCGAGTAGCACTGCAGATGATAGTAAAGCGAGAAGAAGCGTACTGAAAATTTTCACGTAGGGGAAATTGATTCTTAAAAATACCAATTCATTTATGAGTAAACGCTAATGGAGTTGCATTCAATTCATAAAAAATGTCAACTAACTAGTTAAGTCGATAACCACTAATAAGTTGGAAACGCGGAATGGTTACCTGAAATTCCTTGTTATCGGCAGTGCGCAGAAACGTATAAATGCCGTGCATGCTTCCGATTTCTGTGGTCAGGTTACATGCAGATTCATACGTGTATGATTCTCCCGGCAGCAATTCCGGTTGCTGACCTACAACACCTTCACCTTCCACTTCGTGTTTATTTCCTGATGAGTCAAAAATAAACCAGTGACGACGCAGCAATTTCACGGTGTAATCACTTTTATTCTCAATTTGGATACGATAAGAAAAGAAGTAATGATGCTGTTCCGGACGCGAATACAACGGTTGATAGTTGCTATCAACACTAACCTGAATGCCGTTTGTTACTTCTGTAATCATGCTTACCGGACAATTTTAAGACGAACCTGCTTAAGAAACAAACATTCAGGAGGAAAGGTTTTAACAAAGTTACTGTTGACGTGAATTCAGCATTTTGTAACCGATGAGTTCGTCGATAAATCCGCCTTGTCTTCGGTAGTACACCAGAATCATATATTCATTTTCCGTTTGCGGTTGATAATTCCAATTGGAGAAACTTCCAAACACATACATATTGCCGCCTTCCACAGGCATATCATAACTCAGGAAGAAATGCACCCACACATAATCCGCATCAATTTCGCTGTCCGTTCCCTGATATGTTTTCACCACGTAACGACCATTGATGTCCGGATTATTCATGTATCGTTTGAATCCGCGTTTTTCATCGGGCATGAGATAGACATGAAACAAACCATTTTCTTTAGCAACCGATGCCACACGTTCTCCCTGATAAATCATGCTGCGTGTATCCAGCCAACGATATTCTTTCCCACCGGGAAAAACATTGATGTCGTCATAGTCGTACACCAATTCATTATCTTTTAAGAATTGTGGTTGTAATCCGATTTTAGCATTGTCCCAACGTCCGTTTTGCATCACTACCGGTCGGATTTCCTGAAACGGATTTACGATTACTCCGGTAGCATACGAGATATTAAAATCTACTTCCTGTTTAAAGTTGCGATCCTGCACAATAGTAGCTGCGTGCACGGAACCGGAATTCACGTCAACAGTAACTTTGTTAAAACCGGATGTTCTTCATCGCCGTCCACAAAAACTTTCAGCAGGTAATTTCCCGAGAACAGAAACTTCGCATTATCATCCGGAATTTGAATTTTATAGTGTGTGAATTTTTGCAATGTAGTTCTTGAAAAGCTGTACGAAGTAATCGGATAGGTAGCGAAGCCATCTAAGTATTCTGAAAGTAACACGTTACTCGGTTTCCAGTCCCAGGTACAATGCACAATGGAATAATTGTAGTTTTTGAAATCACCATCCAGATCATCAAACTGCAACCATAACTTATCTGTGGTATTTAAGCGCAGAAAAGCATAGGTAGGCACTTCGGGATCGGGACTCAACAAAACGGTATGAATGTTTTTACGATACGCGTAATCTTCGTAGCGAATGCCGCTGGTGGAATAGTAATCGTCTTCTTCGTTCTGCGCTTGCATTACATTGGCTAGCACGAATAACAACAGGGTAAGAAGTCCTTTAAGATTCATAACCTTGAAGATACAATTATTGTGCCTTGTGAATTATTCCGTTTCTGCTGAAACAACGATCTTTAACAAATAATTTGAACACATGAATACTCCGGAACAGAAGAAAGAGGCTTTTGCACGACTTTTAACCATCATGGATGAGTTGCGGGAGCAATGTCCGTGGGATAAAAAGCAAACGCTGGAAAGTTTACGTCATCTCACGATAGAAGAAACGTACGAACTGGCGGATGCGATATTGGTTAATGATCTTGACGGGATTAAAAAGGAATTAGGCGACGTGATGTTGCACCTGGTGTTTTATGCACGCATAGCATCAGAAACGGGACATTTTGATATTGCCGATGTTTTGCACGCGCAATGTGAAAAGTTAATTCGTCGTCATCCGCATATCTATGGTGATGTAAAAGTGGAGAATGAGCAACAGGTGAAAGAGAATTGGGAGAAGATCAAACTCAAAGAAAAGGACAGCATAACAGCCGGAGGATTTCAGTCGGTGTTAAACGGTGTTCCTGTTTCCTTGCCGGCAATGGTAAAGGCTTGGCGTATTCAGGAGAAAGCTCGTGCTGTGGGATTTGATTGGGAAGAGCCGCATCAAGTATGGGACAAAGTGAAGGAAGAGCTGGACGAATTGCAGGCAGAAGTGCAGCAGAACGCAGCACAGGAACGCCGTGAAGAGGAGTTTGGTGACGTGTTGTTTGCTTTAGTGAACTATGCGCGTTTCATCGGCGTTAATCCGGAAGATGCTTTGGAACGCACCAATAAAAAATTCATCAAACGATTTCAATATTTGGAACAAGCGTCACAAGCCGACGGTAAGAAACTCGGTGAAATGTCTTTATCCGAAATGGACGAATATTGGGAACGCGCCAAAAGGATGTAAGCTTAACGCTTGATCACTTTTAACGATTGTGTTTGTCCGTTTTCGTTAAGCGTTAACACATACATGCCGGCAGGAATTCCTTCTGTCGTGATTTGAAAAGTTGCTTCTGCGGTTGTTCCAGTTTTAACTACACGTCCTTGTAAATCAGTCAGCGTCCAGGTGGTGTAATTGTTTCTGAACTTATTTACTTGCCACAATGAAGTTCCCGGATTTGGATAGATCTGCGTGAACGTTCTGTTACCAAGGTTGTCGAGAGTTCCGGTCGGTTCTTCAATGACAAGAAATTGTCCCATCATGCCCATGTCTTCGTGGTGCAAATTGTGGCAATGGTACATGTAGGGAACAGAATCGTTAGTAAAGGTTTCGAATTTGGTGATGAACTCGACGTACTCACCTTGTTTCAAATGCACAACATCTTTTAAGCCTGCTTCATAGGCCAACGGTGCTTGACCGTTGCGACTGATAATGTAAAACTGGATATCGTGAATATGAAATGGATGCGAAATGTTGGAAGTGTTGTTGATTCTCCAAATTTCGATGTTGTCCCTGTAAATGGTATCGTTGATGACCATCATGTCAAACAAAATTCCGTTGATGGTAAGATTGCCCATGTCAAACATGCCTTGTCCCTGCATGTTTTTAATTCGTGTGCGATCTACGTTTGTGATACTCCAAATATTATGCGTGATGAGTGACGTTGGAATTCCAACAACCGGATTGGCGGTAGGAGCAGTAACACGAATTTCGAACAGCGGAAAATCTACTCCGTTTAATGGACTTTGTCCGTTTGGCATTCCCGCACCACCGGCTTCATTGTTCGCCAGTGTAGAGCCCTTGCTGATCAGTTGCAGCGTATTGCCAATTGTTTCGCCGGAAAGGTCTACGAGGATTTCATAACGTTCACCATTGGCTACTTTGATGGAGTTGGTTAAATACGGTTGAGTCAGCAAACCGCCGTCGGATGCAATAACGTAGAAGTAGCGATTGTCATTAAACGCGGCAACAAATGTGCGTGCATTGGAGCCGTTCAATAATCGAAGACGAACCACTTGCTGCGGTAAATTTAAATAAGCGTTGGGCGTTCCGTTGATTAATACAGAATCAGCTAACGCATCGAATACAAAATCACCATTACCGGCATACGTTCTATCCTGCATGATGATTGGGAAGTCATCAACGCCGTAAGTGCCCGGAAGGTTGAGTTGTGCTTCGATAGTGTCGTAGATATAAATTGCTCCGGCAAGTCCCAGATTTACTTGAGGCATGGTGTTTTCATGTACGTGCGGATGATACCAGCACATGGATGCAGCGTTGCGAATCAAAAATGATGGAGTCCATGTAGCACCAGCCATTACGTGTGTGTGCGGACCTCCGTCGTGTTCCGGCGCAACGTGTAAGCCGTGCCAGTGAACGGTTGTTTCTTCCGGTAACTGATTGTTGAATACAATATGCACGCTGTCGCCCTGATTCCACATTAATGTTGGTCCCAAATAGGAGCCGTTATAGCCGAAAGTGTTGGTCGTGATGTTCGTATAAAACTGATGTGTGGTATCGTTCGCAGTAAGGTAAAATGTATCACCTGAAAGGGTCGGCGGAATGTATAGCGGGTTAACGAATTGAGCTTGTGCCGAAATGGCAAATACCGATGAAAGGACGAACAAGCAAAGTTTTCTCATGTGTATCCGATTTTTGGGATAGACGAAGTTATCGAGATAGGGGAAATGGCAATGTGATGTAGGTCACATTGAGGAAAAAAGATGGCAGAAAATAGACGAAACAAAAAAAGCAATCTATGAAGATTGCTTTTGTACGGGCGGAGGGACTCGAACCCACATGCCTCGCGGCGCCAGATCCTAAGTCTGGTATGTCTACCAATTCCACCACGCCCGCATTAGGACAAACGATCCTTTTGTTTCGCAAATATCGAAACAAAACCGAATTAATAATAGATTTTCTTCTGATATTCTTCCATGTTGGAGAAAATCGGAATTTGAAAACATTACATGGAAGATTTGTTGTTGGAATTTCGTTGGATGAAGTCTTCCACTCGAGCTTTGGAGGTAATGTTTTTCAGTTTTCGCACCAATTGCAGTGCCGCTTCACGAGAAGGAACTTCAGCAAACCAAACAAGTTCCAAAGGCAAGTATCTCTTTGTAGAAGGAGTTTTACCCGAGTTGTGTTGCAGTGAAAGTGAGATGTAACCAAAGTTCACTAAAAGCGCAAAGTCCCACATCGTGGGACTTTGCATTCAAACAAACAAGCAAACTTTGCAGTGTTTCGGGCTGCCAAGCGTCTTCAATTATTTGTCGCGATTCATCAGCCATTTAGCAACGGCCGGCGCTAATTCTTTTTGTGAACGATTACCCACGAAAACACCAATGTGTCCGCCCGGGAATTTATACAATTCGTGATCTTTTGAACCGATGTGGTCGTTTAAGGGAATGGTTGCTGCAGGCGGCACTAAATGATCTTCCGTAGCGTAGATATTTAAAACCGGCATGGTCACATTTTTCAATTTCACTTTCACGCCATCCACTTCCAGTTCGCCTTTCACCAATTTATTTTCCTGGTACAAATCTTTAATAAACTGACGGAAACATTCTCCGGCCTGATCAGGACTGTCGTTGATCCATTTCTCCATGCGGAGGAAGTTCATCATCTTGTCCTTGTCGTCCAGCAAATCGGGAAAACTGTTGAATTTGTTCACCTTCATCATGGGCTTCAACATGCCGAAACCGTTATTCAAAAATTCGCCCGGTACGTTGCGGTGAACGTCAACTATGCGATCAATGTTCAATTTGCGTGACCAGCGGAACAACAAGCCGTCATTGGTAGAGAAATCAACCGGCGTAACTGTAGTAATTAAGTTTTTGATTTTCTCCGGATATAAAGCCGAATAAATAATACTTAATGTTCCACCCTGACAAACGCCCAGCAAATTCACTTTGTCAAATCCGTGCGACTTACGAACGAAGTCAACAACATCATTGATGTACCAGTTTACATAATCGCTTAAAGTTAAATAGCGATCCGCTTTTGTAGGGTAGCCCCAGTCGATTACATAAACGTCAAGCCCCAGATGCAACAGGTTCGCAATAAAACTGCGATCAGGTTGCAAGTCCATCATCTCGTAGCGATTTACCAGCGCATACGAAATGATTAACGGAGTTTTGATTGTTGCAGGAGTGTTGCGCACATAGCGATACAGTTTAACTTTATCTACTGTGTGCACTAACTCTTTCGGTGTAGTGCCGATTTCAACACTATCCACGTTTACCAGATTGTCATAGCCTTTCGCCATTTTGGCGCCGGCTTCAGCCAGGTCTTTGATCACTTTCTCGTTCATAACAATCCGAATAACAGGAATTAATTATGCTGTAGCTGCTTTCTTTTTAGAAGCTTTAACTTCTTTCGCTTCAACAGCCTCAACGTTCATTTGCTTTTCCAAAGCATAAACACGCTTGCGCAATTCGTAAATGGTGGCATACAAATCGTCAGCTTCGGAACGCAATACCACAGGAAGATTTTGCATCATTGCTTCAGCAACTTTATCGCTGTTCTGTTTGATTTCCAATTGTAAATCCAATAATTCGCCCTGCAATGCAGAGTAAGCATCGCTTTGGAATAAACGAGTGTAAGCTTCTTCAGCAGTTGCAATCCACTTCTTGTAAACTTCCTGCGTGTTGCTCATATCAGTTCCGTTCTTGAACAACTCATAGTTTTCAGTGATGAAACTTTCCCAAGCTTTTGTGCCGGTGTTGTACAAATGTTGTTGGAACTGATAGATCTTGTTTACTGCGATACCTGCTTTTTCAGCCACAGCAGCCATGTTCTCCTGAACTTCAGTTTCTTTACCCGGATTCACCAAACGTATAACAGGAAGAATCATTTTCTGGAAATAGTTAGCAGTATTTGGAGCTGCAAAAGAGTTGTATTGAGGTAAATAACCGCGCGTGTTTTCAGGCATTGCGTTTACCCACTGTTCGTATGCATGACGATTGTAGTTGTTCGCCATATCGTTCCAGTGGTTGATTTGCTGCATCTGTTCGTTAAAGAAATTCGGTGACAAGAAAGCCAAGTTCTTATCCAACATATCCTTGAACATTTCAGGACGGAAATACTGATTCAGCTGATCCCACTGCACGTTATTCTTGGTCATTGCTTGAGCAAATGGCTGCCACATTTCAACGAAACGCGCATATCCCTGGTTCATGTTGTTCATATCGAACCAAGCGTTTTTCGTAGTAGCGTCGTTCCAGAAATTCATGAATGGAGCGAAAGTGTTGTTAGGCTGATTGAATGCGTTCATCCATTGATTGCGCATTTGTTCCATCTGCTTCATGCCGTCGTTCATCCAGCTATTGCCGGTGAAAGAGCTGCTCCAGTTACGGAACATATCGTTCATCTTGTTGTAAGAATCCTGCTGTTGTTTCATCCACTCGTTCATTTTAGCAGACCATTCTTCAACACCCGACTTTTGTTTGTCGTTAACTGATTTAAACGCTTCAGTAACCTGACCAGTAGTTGTTTCAGCAGCCTTTCGAGTAAGCTCGTTCTGCTTATTTAGCCACTCGTTGTAAATTTTAGTTCCTTCTTCAGGAGTTTTGCCGGCTGCAATTGCGTCCTGCATTTTTTTAGATGTTTCCATCCAATTGTTCATGAATTCCTGTTGGGTTTCCATCCAGTTTTCGAAGAAGTTTTTGTTGCTCATGGCTAGGTGTTGTAATTAGTTGTTTTTCAGCGTTTTGAATTCGATTTTAGAATTCAGGGCGCAAAGGTACGTATTATTAACTGATTTGTCAAGCGAAATCGAATACTTATCGTAGAATAATGACCTTTAATCCGTAATTATTCCTGTTTTATCGGTTTAGTGTGTTTGATCTTCGAAATGCGAAATAGTAAACACTCGACAAAAATCGAATCTGCATGTTGCGCGGTGATCATGTGAATATGGTGAAATCATTAACAATGTCATTGTCGTGATGAAGCTTTCTATATTTACAACAAAACAGAACTCCTATGATTGAAGTTGGTACAACTTACACACACAGTTTTTCATTTACGCAGGAAGAAGTAGTGCGCTTTGCGGAAGTTACGGGCGATAAAAATCCGGTTCATTTGGATGAAGCATATGCAGCCACTACAATGTTTAAGCGACCTATCATGCATGGGTTTTTAGGCGGCGCAGTATTTTCAAAAGTGTTCGGAACATTGTTTCCCGGAGAAGGTACTATTTATTTGAAACAGAGCATGGCTTTTATGCGTCCGATGTACGTAGATACGACATACGAAGTGCGCATGACCGTGAAAGAAGTGAATAAAGAAAAACATCGTGCAACAGTGGAGACGTTAGTTGTAGATGTTGCTTCAGGAGAGACTACAATCAGTGGTGAAGCAACCGTGATGAACGTAACTCAGATTTAATCGCGGAACAATTCGGCGCCAAACCACAACGCCGCCAACCACAATAATCCTTTAATCAGGAAGAATAAGAATGCGCCCCAACCTGCGTATTTCAACCACTTCTTCTTAGGCTCCGGCGTATCCATAATGGTGTAAAGTTACACAGAAAAGATAAACCCGAAGTGCTTGCTCGACACAACTTCCAAGTTAGCTTCTTGGGACAGCAGCAACTCGGTTATTAAATTGTTTGAAGGACTTAGTACTGTATTAACCCCTCCTGCAAAAGCCGTTTCAATGAAAATGGAAATCTGTTTGCTCTGAACGTTGAACTTAATTGTTGCTTCCCGCTTATTCCCGCTACCATCAGCTTGCTGCATCATTTGTATTAGGTATTCATTGATGATTATGGCGGCGTTCAGAGCATGATTGATGTGCACAGAGCAATTGTGGAGCAAAGTTTGCAATTCGGGGTGATGCGTCCCGGCAATAGGCTTCATTCGCGTAATTGGATCGAGCAGGTAGTCGCGGAAATTGATGAAGCCCGGTTCGCTAGTACGATAAAGCTGTTTGTGAATTATTGCCATGGAAGCAACTTTAACATCTGATGCGCGAAACTTACAATGGCTGATCGGCCTTTACGGCAATTTCTTTCAGTGCTTCCGTAAGATTATGTTCGGTAATGATTGATGAACTGGAAAGTTCGATTAGTTTTTTCTGATAGTCTTGTAAACGTGAAACCGATGTTTCTGCATACTGCCTGCGAATCAGAAACAATAAGTTTCCGTCAGGTAAACCATCCTCGCTAAAGGAGGAATTTTCATGCTTTGCGAGAAGTGCAGGTTGTAGTATATCATCAACGTTTAGTTTCAGGAGTTGTTCTACTTACGTGTAGATAAACACGACCCGATAACTGCCGGTAGTGATAATAGTTCCGCATATTGGTTAAGTTTCGGAGTTTGCAGTGGACATAAACCAATTTACTGCAAAGGTAGGTATCAACGACACAGAAAGGTTAATTTTGAACTGCAGTAAATAAATCACACCACCATGTATTTCACTTTGCCGGACGGAAATAAGATATACTATGAAATTCGAGGGGACGAAGCAGCATCCTCAACTATTGTATTCTTAAACGGATTAACACAAAATACAGGTTCGTGGTTGGGTGTAACGCAAGGGCTGGAACGTGATTTGAGGATTGTTCTGATGGATTTATTGTTTCAGGGGAAATCCGACCAACCGGATGAATATTTAACGTACGATGCGCATGCTGATTCGGTTGCAGCACTGATTCGACAGGTGAGCACAACACCGGTGTGGCTGGCCGGTTTATCATACGGCAGTGGTGTGGCGCAACACGTGGCGGTTCGTCATTCGGAAATTGTGAAGGGAATTGTACTGATGAGCACATTTGCGCGTGCAACTCCTTTGTTTACTGCAATGGGTGAGTCGTGGAAACTAGCGGTGAAGATGGGTGGTTATGCTCACTTAATTGATGTGATGTTGCCGACAGTGTTGGGCGCTAGTTATTACGAAAATCCTCTCATTCCTGTTGATACTTTAAAAGCGTTGCGTGCAGGAAATGATCTCAACGCGCATCAAATCTTAAAGTTGATGCAAGGCACGGAAGCTCGCGGTGATTACCGCCATCGTTTGCCTGAAATACAATTGCCTGCTTTGGTGATGCACGGTAAAGAAGATTTACTGATTCCTGCACCGATCGGGCGTGAAGTGGCGGAATTAATTCCGGGAGCAGAATGGCAATTGCTGGATCGCGTTGGCCATACATTAAATTTAGAGGCAATTCCGCAGTCTGCAGCAGCTATACGGCAGTTTATTAGTAACCGCGCTTAGTATTTGTTCAGGAAGTGTTCTTCAATATCGAACGTAGAACGAATGCCGACTTTGTCGTATTCTTCATCCAGCCACTTATCGGCCACACGACGCCCCTGCTCTTTTAGGTACAACAGGAAATCGTAGGATGTATTCAATTTACTCGAGTAGGAGAGTGGATCGAGTACATCATAACCACTGATACAATGCACAAATATTTCCCGATTTTGTTCGGGTAATGTCATGCCGCGTCGCAACAATTCGTTTCTGTAATGCACCAAATGCATTTCGTTAATCAGTGATGAGTTAAAACTGATTTCATTAACACGTTCTGCAATATCACGCGCAGTTATCGGTAATTTGTGAATATTGATCGAATTAATTTTCACTAAAACGACATCGTGATTCGAAGTCTCTGCAATGAGCGGAGTTAACGGAGGATTTCCCATATAACCGCCATCCCAATAATATTCGCCATCAATTTCAACTGCCTGAAATAAGAAAGGTAAACATGCAGATGCTAAAACAGCCTCTACTGTTATTTCATGATTGTGAAATACACGCGCCCTGTTCGATTTCACATTGGTTGCACACACGAATAATTTTTTCGTGTTGTAGTGACGTATTTCTTTGAAGTCAATTAACTCCAGTAGTACGTCACGTAGCGGGTTATAATTGAACGGATTGAGTTGATACGGCGAAAACGCCTGCTGCATGGAGTTAAACCACATGTAAGCCGGCGAATAATTCATATTACCGAAATTCATCGTTTGATCCCATGCTGCGGGTTTAAACAAGTAGCTGCCGTATTTTGCAATTTGTTTCCACAACTGTTCCAGTAATTCCTTGGCTTTATCCGGCCCGCCGATATGTAAACCATAAGCTAGAGTTACGGCGTTTACTGCACCTGCGCTGGTTCCGCAAATGCCTTCAGCTACAATTTCATCTATTTCCAACAGACGGTCCAACACGCCCCAGGTAAATGCCCCATGCGCTCCGCCACCTTGCAGTGCCAGAGAAATGTATTTTTTGTCGAACAGGTGTCTGGGATTCATTGGTTACAAAGCTATCATTTACATCGGCTTATTGTGCATTCCAGCCGCCGTCAACAGGAATTGCGGTTCCGGTAATTAATTCCGCATGTTCAGAAGCCAAGAACACACATAATGCGCCCAATGATTCGGTTTTCACGAATTTCTTGACAGCATGTTTCACCAGCATCACTTTAGCAATTACTTCTTCTTCCGTCATGTTATGACTTTTCGCCTGATCCGTGATTTGATTCCGAACCAGCGGCGTATCTACATATCCCGGGCAGACAGCATTAGCAGTAATACCGTGAGGTGCACCTTCCAGCGCTGTTACTTTCGTTAATCCAACTAATCCATGTTTTGCTGCAACATAAGCCGACTTAAATTCGGATGCGACTAATCCATGCGCAGAGGCAATGTTGATGATGCGTCCAAATCCACGTGTTTTCATACTTCCCATCACTTGTTTGGTCGTGTGAAATGCTGCGCTCAGATTCAATCCGATAATCGCATTCCATTTTTCACCGGGAAAATTTTCGATAGGAGCAACAAATTGCATTCCGGCGTTATTCACAAGTACATCTATTGGTCCCAATTGTTGTGTAGCTTCTTGAATCATCAGTTCAATGGCGCTTTCCTGTAACAAGTTGGCAGAAGAAAAGAACACCTTTACACCGAATTCATTGCCGACTTCTTGTGCAATTTTCGCCCCGTTATTTTCGAGTCCGTTGAATGCAATATTGTATCCTGCTTTGGCAAATTCACGGGCAATTCCCAAGCCGATTCCGCTGGTGCTGCCTGTAATAAGGACTGTTTTTGACATGCTCAAAGGTAACAACATTCACGCATTGAAAATTTTGTCTGTTATCCCGCGTTAACCGTACATTTGCGCCATGCTGACACTTGATCCTAAAGATTTAAAAACTGCACAGGTGCATCAATATTTGTTGCACGCTGTTGCACCACGACCTATTGCATTCGCATCTACTATTGATGCGGACGGTAACGTCAACGTAAGTCCGTTTAGTTTTTTCAACGTGTTCAGCGCAAATCCTCCCGTTGTTATTTTTTCTCCTGCACGCAGCGGGAGAACAGGACATACGAAGAACACGCTGGATAACGTTCGTGTAGTGCCGGAAGTGGTGATCAATATCGTGAATTACGATTTGGTACAACAGGTTTCATTAGCCAGTACAGAATATCCGAAAGGCGTGAATGAGTTTGTGAAGGCCGGTTTAACCGAAGAGCCTTCTTTAAAAGTGAAACCGCCACGCGTAAAAGAATCGCCGGTGCAGTTGGAGTGTGTTGTGAAAGATATCGTAGAGTTGGGAACACAAGGCGGGGCAGGAAATCTGGTTATTGCGGAAGTGGTGATGATTCATGTTTCGGAAAATATTTTAGATCCGGAAACGAATATGATTGATCAGCATAAAATTGATGTAGTCGGTCGTTTGGGAGGTGACTGGTATAGTCGTAATTCGGGTGCGTCTTTATTTAAGGTAGCGAAACCATTAACTACTATTGGCATTGGCGTTGATCAACTTCCCGCATACGTACGCAATAGTAAAGTATTGACCGGAAATCATTTGGGTCAGTTGGGTAATGTGGAACGTTTACCGGATGAAGAGGCGGTTTTGCATTATCGCAATTCGGGTGCGATTAATGAAGCATTTGAAATGTACGGACAGCATCGGGAGAAGTTGGAGGAGCATCTTCATCATATTGCGGCGCGTTTGTTGGATGAAGGAAACGTGCACGAAGCTTGGCTGGTATTGATGGCGACGCATTGATGTTAATAAAAAGTGAAGTGTTTTTTGATCCACTTTACCTGCTTCACCTATCTTTAATCCATCTTAATTTTTTATAGACATGTTTAACATTACCGGAGTTATTAAAAAGAAGTTTCCTGAGCAGCAGGTTTCAGAGAAATTCAGAAAGCGTGATTTTGTATTAACCGACAATTCATCGCAGTATCCTCAGCACATTACTTTTCAGTTGGTTCAGGATCGTTGTTCCTTAATTGATGGATTTAATGAAGGGCAAGAAGTAAAAGTATTCTTCAACTTGCGCGGACGCGAATACACAGACAAGCGCACGAATGAAATTCGTTTTTTCAATACTGTTGAAGCGTGGAAAATTGAAGGTGGTGCCGGTCAGCAGCAACAAGCTCCTGCAGCAACATCAGCACCGATGCCTGATATCACGACTTTTAGTTCAGGAGATCAAAACGACGATCTTCCGTTTTAAAAAAAATAGGACTACATTGCAATGACCACCCTACCGGTGGTCATTGTTGTTTATAGATGGTGCAGCTGTCCGCATAATGCACCACCATTTTCTGTTTTTCGAGTCGTACGTTTAGTGCTCCTTTGAATTCGCTGTCTTTATATTCTATATCCATATAAGAGAGCAAGTCAACTGCTTTCAATTTTTGTTCTTCAAAATAAATGATGCGGTCTTCCAAAACCTGAAAGCCTGTCAAATTTTTAATCGGGATAGTTTTGGCGAAAGTGCCGTAGATGTCGAAGATCATGATTCCCGTTGAAGGATTATTCACAAAAAGACGGTTGTTTTTTTCCACCATAAAGTTGGGCTGAATGGAAATGTTCAGCACTTGTCCCAGATTGCCGGTACGTTGTTCAATTTGCAAATTTCGATTGAGACGAATCAATTCGAAGTTATCCTGATCGTACAACCAAAGCCCGTTTTCCATCGAGGTGCATGCTAATTGTGCATTGGGAAATCCGAGTGCCTCAAGTTGAACCGGCTCTGCATTGATGCTTAACGTATTATCCAGAAAAATGATTCGGCTTACTTCTTTATAAAACAGCAAAATTCGTAACGCATTTGTGGCGTCGGCGTGTGCGATATTGCCGAAATTTTTGTTGCTGAATTCTTTAATAAACATACCATCCGCATCGTACTTTAAAATTTGATCGTTATAGCAGAGATATACATTTCCAATGTTATCAGTGACCATTAACTGAGAACGCTGACGAATGGTTGCATTTTTCCTTTTGCTGTCCTGAACAAAGGCAACACTCATCATAGCCAGCAGAAAGATGAAAATTCTCATGCCTATTGATTTCAAAAATTAAGCCACATTACCGGAAGAATTCTTATCGAAATGTAATACGCTTTCTACATGAGTACGTTCGTTGCTGAGCCGCGGCACTTTATGCTGGCCGCCAAGTTTATTTCGGCTTTTCATCCAGTTGTAAAATGTATCGTGAGGAACAACTCGAATTACCGGTGGATGCAAAATATAATTGTTGAATCGTTTCGCTTCGTAATCGGAGTTGACAGATTTTAGTGCATTGTCAAAAAGTTCTGTAAACCAGTCAATGTCTACAGGTTCACGATCGAATTCAATAACCCATTCATGTGCGCCTTTGTTGGTCTGAGCATTCATAAACACGGGAGCAGCAGTATATTCACAAACACATGCGCCGGTTTTCTCACATGCAACCTGAAGTGCGCGCTCTGCATTTTCGATCATGAGTTCTTCACCAAAAACATTAATGAAATGTTTAGTTCTTCCGACAATACGAAACTTGTAAGGATTGGTTGAAGTGAATTGGATGGTATCTCCAATCTGATAACGCCACAAGCCTCCGGTGGTGCTGATGACCACGGCATATTTTTTACCCACTTCAACCTGGTCCAAAGTAACAGTCGGTGAATTTGCCGTATTCCAGTAGGGTTGTTCTATAAATTCATAATAGATGCCATAATCCAACATCAACAACAAATCATTCGTGGCAGTTGCATCTTGAATTCCGAAGAAGCCTTCCGAAGCATTGTACAATTCAAGATAACGAATTTCTTTACCGAACAACTCATTAAACTGTTCTTTATACGGTGTGAAATTCACTCCGCCATGAAAATATACTTCCAATCCGTTCCACACTTCGCCGATATTGTTTTTGCCGGTGACGTCTAAAATTCTTCGCATCAACACCATCATCCACGAAGGCACTCCGGCGAGACTTATCACATTTTCATTCATGGTGGAACGAGCCATTTGTTCCAGCTTTTCTTCCCAATCGCTCAGCAATGCAATGGTAAGATTCGGCAAGCGGAAAAAATCGGCCCACATGGGAAGATTCTGAATAATAATTGCAGAAACATCGCCATGATAGGATTCATAATTACCAAAAAAATCGGTAGTGTGGCTTCCGCCCAATGCCAGATTGCGTCCGGTGAATAACTGATGTTCCGGATAATTACTGCAGTAAATGGACACCATATCCTTGCCACCTTTGTAGTGGCAGTCTTCCAATGATTCGCGCGTTACGGGAATGAACTTGCTTTTTGCATCTGTTGTTCCCGAAGATTTTGCGAACCATTTCACCTCCGAAGGCCACAACAAGTTTTGTTCACCGCGACGCAAACGATCAATCCACGGTTGCATTTCTTCGTACGATTGCACCGGAAGTCGTTGTTGCAAATCACCTATATGTCGTACTTCGGAAAAGTTATACTGCTTGCCAAATTCGGTAACTGCTCCGGCTTCCATCAGTTTTACGAACGTTTCTTCCTGCACCTGATGCGGATATTTCCGAAACAAGTCGATCTGGTGCATTCGTTTCACCATGATCCAGGAAGCTATGGAATTGAGGAGCGCCATTCAGTTTGAACTTATTTCTCTAAGATAGCTATTCTGTTATTTACTTTGAAGCCATTGTTCAAATTCCGCACGGGATTTGGCATTCAGACAATGTTCTTTCGTAAGTCCTCCTTTGCGTGAGCTGATCACACCCCATTTCACATCAAGCAAACCTACTTTTTCGTGGGCATCGGGATTAATGGAAATTAAAACACCTTTTTCCATGCAATACGGAATCCATCGCCAATCGATGTCCAGGCGATAAGGGTGTGCATTTAATTCAATGGCTACATTATTCGAAGCGCAGGCATCAATAATTTTTTTGTAATCCAGCGGATAACCTTCGCGGGATAACAACAATCGTCCTGAGGGATGCCCTAAAATTCGCGTGAAAGGATTCTCGATAGCCTTGATCAGTCGCGCTGTTGCCCGCGCTTCATCCATTTTTAAAACGGAGTGTACAGATGCAACAATTAAGTCAAACGTTTTCAGAATTTCAGGATCGTAATCGAGGTTACCGTCGTTTAAAATATCGGATTCAATTCCTTTGAATATTTTAAAATTATTTAAAGTTGCGTTGAGTTGATCAACTTCCTGATGTTGTTGAAGCACGCGTTCTTCAGAAAGTCCGTTAGCATAAAACGCAGATTTGGAGTGATCGCAAATAGCGAAATATTCGAAGCCTTGTTCCCGGCAGAAAGTTGCCATTTCTTGCACGGTGTTCATGCCATCACTCCATTTGCTGTGGTTGTGTAAATTGCCGCGCAGGTCATTCACCTCGATTAATTTCGGAAGTTGATGTTCACGGGCCATCAGGATTTCACCGATGCCTTCGCGCATTTCTGGTTCGATATAACTCCAGTTAAGATTGGAAAATACTTCTACTTCATTCGCGCATTCAGCAATTGAAATCTTTTCTTGTTCCAGTTGCGCCATGAATGCAGGAGCTCCCGTTGTTTGAAACCAGATTGTTCCGAAATTATTTGCAGTAGCCGGAATCAGCTCAATTTGAATAGGGAATTGGTTGATGAACGAATCATTTAGCTCAATTTTTTCATCACAAACTATTTGCACGCTACTGATGATGTTTTCCTTTCGGCGAAGTTCTCCGGTAAATTCAAATCGTGCTTCCGGATGAAGCTTCCTTAATTCATTGATGATGGCTTCTCCAATTGGTAAAGCTGCGTAGTAATGATATTTGCCGGCATTAGCAATTTTGTATTCGATTGCTTTTTTAATCGATTCTTGAGTTTTACTGCCGAAGCCTTTTAAATCAACGAGACGGTTTTCGTAACAGGCATACAAGAGTTCTCCCAAACTTTCAGCTCCGAGTTCGTGCCATAATTGCGCTACTTTTTTAGCGCCGAGTCCTTTTATGCTTAACATTTCAATGACACCAACAGGAGTTTTGTTGAGCAACTCCTGAAGTTCAATTGTGGTGCCGGTTCTCAGGAGTTCGTCAATCTTGGCAGCAATCCCTTTTCCAATGCCTTCAATTTGCTCTAATTCTTGCAAGGATTTCCCTGTCAGTTCAATGCCTGTTTTATCTAATTTATACGCAGCGTTACTCAGCGCCTTTACTTTGAATGGATTTTCACTGTGCAATTCCTGCAGTTTTGCAGTAAGTTGTAATGATTCAGCAATCTGTTCTGTGGTCATGCGTTGAAGTTCGTGAAAATTATTTCAATTCAGGACGTTTGTTGTGCTGAAAACTGCGTAATTTAAAGAGTGTCAACACTTACTTTTGTGGTATGCGAAATTTGTTTGTTTTGCTTTTGCTTGTGGCGACTTGTGTGAATGCACAAGTGCCTTTCAGTTTGGTGCTGGAGCCGGTAACGATGTCTTCTGTTCCGGCAACACATTCGTTTGCTTTGGCCAAGAGCGGTTCCAAATGGCTGATCATAGGCGGAAGAACGAATGGGCTTCATGGTTTTTCAACCAACGATAATTTTCCTGTGGAATATGCCAACAATGATGTTATCGTTATTGACACAACAACGTGGACATGGAGAAGTTCGACGTTGAATGTGTTTCCTTATGCGGTAGCAGGTCCTTTGCGCAGCAACAATATGCAATATGTGCAATCGGGAGATTATTTATATATCGCAGGAGGATTTGGTTGGGATTCTACGGCTAACGGGTACCGCACATTTCCGACTTTGAGCGCTGTACATATCGACAGTATGATTAGTGCTGTTTGGAATCAAACCTCCATTGTGTCACATATTCGACAGATTACTGATACGAATGTGCGTGTGTGTGGTGGAGAAATGATTCAAATTAATGGCGATTGCTATTTAGTTGGTGGTCATGACTTCAACGGAAGATATTCGGATCCTCCAATTCCTACATTCACTCAAAAGTATAATCATCACATCCGTAAATTTTCCATTACTGATGACGGTACAAATCTTGGAATAGCGAATATTTCATACATCACCGACACAACTCATTTTCATCGCCGCGATTACAATTTGGGGCCGATGATTTATCCGGACGGTGCACATGGCTTTACGATTTACAGCGGTGTTTTTCGAAAAGATGCGGATTTGCCGTTGTATTATCCGATCACATGGCATCCGCAATCAGGCGCAGATACAACAATTACATTTCAGCAGTTTCAAAATAACTATACCTGTGGATTATTGCCGATATACGATTCTGTTCATCATAGCATGTACACGGTGTTTTTCGGTGGCATGAGTGCGTATTATTTCGAAGATACGACACAGCAAATGCGTTACGATAGTCTTGTTCCATTCATTAATGATATAACAACCGTTGTGCGTGATGCGTCGGGTAATTGGATTCAGATTACGATGCCTGTGACTATGCCGGGTTTACTAGGAACGAATATGAAGTTTGTAACATCAGGAAATCATTATTACGACAATGGTGTATTAAATATTAGAGAGTTGAATGGCGCAACGGTGATTGGTTATTTATATGGCGGCATTGAATCGTTGGGTTGGCATCGACCTGCTTATAATGCGTCACACGATACGATTTACCGGGTGAAACTAATTCCCGATCAACAAGCCTTGCAAGTCGGAACCGTGAATGCGAATCAAGCTTTGCAGGTATATCCGAATCCGACAACTGACGTGTTGTATGTTTCAGTAACTGCTGATGTCTCTGTGATTGAAATTGTGGACAACAAAGGTCGCGTTGTGTTTCAGCGTCGTGCATCAGGTGTTAATACCGTAGAGCGCATTGCGGTACAACAACTTCCTTCGGGGAATTATATGTTACGCTTGAGAAGTGATAAAAAGTCAATGACAGTTTCATTTATTAAGTCAGGAAAATAACGTGGGTGTGCGCAGCGATT
Organism: Bacteroidota bacterium; assembly: GCA_021299855.1. Lineage (GTDB taxonomy): Bacteria > Bacteroidota > Bacteroidia > Palsa-965 > Palsa-965. Next base: position 21,283 of record JAJTEY010000006.1, read on the forward strand.
TATTTGTAGATGTACTCCTGCCCCTTGCGCTTCCGCAGTTGTACACGTATCGTGTGCCTCAGCGTTGGAACGATTACGTGATTGCGGGAGGAAGAGTTACCGTGCAATTCGGGAAATCGAAATTGTACAGTGCGTTGGTGATGCGCGTCCATGAAACCGCACCGAAATATACCGCCAAGTACATTGAGGATATACTGGATGCAGAACCGATTTTATTTGACGAGCAGTTGAAGTTGTGGGAATGGATGTCAGAGTATTATATGTGTTCTCGTGGCGAAGTTATGCTGGCTGCTTTACCATCCGGGTTACGATTAAGTTCAGAAACAAAAATTGTGTTACATCCGGAACGGGATGAAGAGGCGGAGTTAAGTGATGATGAACACCTGATGGTAGATGCGTTACGCGTGTCACACATTCTAACAGCAGATCAACTTGCGGCAGTTATCAGTAAAAAAAGTTGTCATACACAATTACGCGATTTGTTGAAGAAGCGTGTTGTTGTGGTTTACGAGGAATTGCAGGAACGTTACAAACCCAAAACGGAGACTACGTATTTGTTGCATCCTGATTTGGAAGAGGAATCTTCGTTGCGTGACGTGTTTGCGAAACTGGAACAACGTGCATTTAAGCAACTGGAAGCGTTAATGTGCTATTTGCGTTTGTCGGGAAAAGATCGTGATGAACGGATTCCTGTTAGGCGTGAAGAAATGCTGAAACTGCTTCCTGAATCGGGCGCAGCCATTAACGAGTTGGTGAAAAAGCAAATTCTTATTCGGGATGATATTGCTATTTCGCGTCTCGTGCAGATCGAATCTAAACAAACAACGGTTGTACTGAGCGATGAGCAACAACAGGCTTATTATCATATTAAGACGCATTTTGAACGTATAGATTCGGTATTACTGCATGGCGTAACGGCTAGCGGTAAAACGGAAGTATATATCAAGTTGATGAATGAGCAACTGCAAGCAGGAAAGCAAGTTTTGTTTTTGTTGCCTGAGATTGCATTGACAACACAGCTCATTAAACGACTGCAGGCTCACTTCGGTGGTGATGTTTTGGTGTATCACTCCAAATTCAATGAGCAGGAGCGCGTAGAAATTTGGAACGAAGTGAGTAAAGGGCTTCCGAAGATTGTCGTTGGCGCGCGTTCCGGATTATTTCTGCCGTATCGACAGCTTGGGTTGATCATTATTGATGAAGAGCATGATCCTTCGTTTAAGCAGTCGGAGCCTTCACCGCGTTATAATGCCCGCGAATCGGCGTTATGGTATGCGCGTTTGTTTGGTGCGAAAGTAGTTTTGGGTTCTGCAACACCAGCTGTGGAATCGTATTATTTAGCCAAACAAGGAAAATTCGGATTGGTTGAAATGCATCAGCGGTATGGTGGTGCACCATTGCCTGTAATATCTGTAATAGATATTCGTGAAGCAACACGAAAGAAATTAATGAAGTCGCATTTTTCTCCGTACTTATTCGATCGCATGGAACAAGTGATTGCGCAAGGCAAACAGGTGATTTTATTTCAGAACAGAAGGGGATTTGCTCCGAGTATCGAATGTCAGGATTGCGCACATATTCCGCAATGCGTGCGTTGCGATGTGAGTTTGACGTATCACAAGAATTCAGATCAATTGCGTTGTCATTATTGCGGATACTCCATTCCTCCACCTGTGCAATGTGAAGCTTGCGGAAGTACCGATCTTAAGATGAAAGGATTCGGTACGGAAAAAATTGAAGAAGAGTTACAGTTGATGATGGGCTCGGCACGTATAGCACGATTAGATCTGGATACCACGCGTACAAAAAATAGCATGCAGCAAATTGTGTCCGATTTTGAGCAGCAAAAAACCAACGTGTTGGTAGGAACTCAAATGGTTACGAAAGGATTAGATTTTAGTCATGTTTCTCTGGTTGGAGTATTGAATGCCGATCAATTAATGAACTATCCCGATTTCAGATCGTTTGAACGTAGTTTTCAGTTAATGTCGCAAGTAGCAGGACGAGCAGGAAGACGAGATGTACAGGGAGAAGTTGTTATTCAAACGTTTCATCCGGATCATTTCGTGATTCAATGTGTCGTAGAGCACGATTACAAAAAATTGTATGCCGGTGAAATTGCGGATCGTATGCAGTTTCATTATCCGCCTTTTTATCGTTTGATTCGATTAACGATAAAAAGTAAGGATTATGTGTTGTTGGATAATGCCGCGATGTATTTAGCTTCTAAATTAAAAGAACGATTAGCGGATCGTGTGTTAGGTCCTGAAGCCCCGCCGGTGGGTAAGATACGGGATGAATATTTGCGACAGTTCATGATAAAGCTGGAACGAGACATTCATCCCAAACAGGTGAAACAGTTTATTCAAAACGAACTGTTAGTGCTGAAATCGCATAAAGATTTTAAGAGCATCAAGACCGTTGTGGATGTAGATCCGATGTGATGCATAAGTCCCGGTTATCGATGTTGAACCTCATGTAGTTTGCCTCGCAACATTCTTACCACTAGTTTGAATACCCTCGCATACACGATCATCCAAATTGGTAACGCTATTATCACCAAACGATCGCCTTGCCAGAAACTGATTCCCGAAGTGACGATAATGTAGAGTAGCGTAAGCAGAAGTATCGCGTGTTCCGCCATCAGGTGTATTAACGATTTTTTGAAGGCAAGAATAATTATTCCCAACACGGCAAGCAGGTGAAATCCAACCGAAAGTTTGCGCGTTGCTTTCACCCAACCATGCAGCATCGGAAGTGTTTCTTTGTTACCCGGTAACAGTTGAGAGCCTGAATCGAGATTAGTGAAGATCGTTTCAACCCCTGTAAACACTGCATTAGCTGGATTTTGCGCTGCATATGATAAAATGTCTCTCGTCGTCCATGTTGCAGTTGCAGTTGCAATTTGTTGTGTGTCTTTTTCTTTCGGTCCGCTTTGTAACGGAAAGGAAATGCCCTCTACGCGTGCATAAAGTAGTTGCAAATAATAGTCGTGAATGGTGATGCTTCCAATCTTCGAGAAGAAAAAACTCCCCTGCTGAATTTTCATTAGCATAGGTTGTGTGATGACGATGATGATGGATGCTATCACCGGAATTTTAAAAATTAAGCGTCTTGATTTCGTTTTTAACGCACGATAAAATAACGCAGCAAGAATTCCTACGTACAGGTACAGAAATAAAGGCTTAATTACCGAGGCCATCCCGATTATTAAAATACTGTGTAAGATTTTTGCGGGTGACTTGGAAAACTGAACATACACTAATACGCACATTAAAAACGTAATGATACTTTCCGTTAACGCATGAGCGGTCTGAACCAGCAATGTTGGGTGTATGCCATACAGCATGACGATTCCAAACCAAAGTATGACCGATCGAAATGTGCTTCTGTTTGTCGCGAATAATAGCATTCCGCCGGTTACATGAAGCACAAATTGAAAGCACCATAGTAGTTGGATGCCACCTAGTTTGTATAATCCTGCAACCAGTAATGGATACAAGTAGGGTCGAGTAGAAGAAGCGTAACCACCTATATCAAGCAAATATTCTCCGTATGCTTTGTATTGTTGCGCATCTACTGCATTAAACATGGAGTCTTGTAATTGTGCAAAGACATTCCATTGTTCTAACAACATAATACCCAATGCCGCAAGTAAGCTGCCTTCAATAAAGAGCCGCATTATCGCAACCCTTCCGCTGTTATTGCCAAACAGCAGTTGTTGTAATTTGAATTGTTTTCCTGAGGAGATCAACGGTTAAAAGCGGCCGCGTATATTAAAATTCTGCAAGTCGAAACGTTTGATTTACGTTCACTCCACGTTCTGTTTGAATTAGCGTGCAACATTCGTGCTGAGCATCGTGCTCGAAAAACAACACATAGTTTTCGGAAGCCGCTTTGGGTAAAAACACTTCTTTTTCCTCCAGTGTTTTCAACGGTTGTGTGTCATACGCCATAATCCAAGGTAAAGGAACATGGGCAGCAGAAGGCAGCAGATCCGCCATAAAGACTACTGTTTTTCCCTTGTACGATACATGCGGCAGCATCATCGCCCCGGTATGCCCATATGTAAACCAAATATCAAAACCGTCTATAAGCTGTTCCCCTTCCTTTAAGAACTTGAGTTGCCCGCTTTCTTGTATCGGCAAAATATTTTCTTTCAGAAAGGATGCTTTTTCACGTGCATTCGGGTTTGTAGCCCAATCCCAATGAAATTCATTGCTCCAGTACGTTGCATTCTTAAAAGCGGTTTTACCGTCTTTATCTATGCTGCCTCCGCAATGATCAAAGTGCAGGTGGGTTAAAAATACATCCGTAATATCATCACGGTGAAATCCTTTTTGCTTTAGGGAGTTATCCAAAGTCGCGTCACCATTAAGAAAGTAATAACTAAAGAATTTGGCATCTTGTTTATCACCAATTCCATTGTCGATTAGAATCAAACGGTTGCCGCTTTCCACTAACAAACAACGCATAGCCCAGTTGCACATATTATTGTCGTCGGCCGCGTTTTTTTTGCTCCACATACTTTTCGGAACTACGCCGTGCATGGCACCACCGTCTAATTTAAAAAAGCCCGTATCAATCGTGTGTAAATTCATTTACTTAAAAGGATTTTGGTAATCGTTAGTACTTGAATTTTTGTCTGTTGATTGCTGTTCCAGAGGCGGATATTCTTTCAATCCCGTTTCAGCAAGCATTGGCGGCTTTTCGCGAAAGGTTGATACTGCTGCAACAACCGAGAAAACCATGAAAAATAGTGATATCATTAGCATGATAATTCCACCGATAAGCGCTTCATCCGGAATCAAGCTTCCTTCAAAGAAGTCGGAAGCTGCACAACTGCATTCCGACTTGCCCATAATCATGAGGGAAATAACCACTCCGATCGTGCTGAGCATAATAGCAAGTATCGATAATATTTTCATTGGCCTTGTGTTGGTTAAAAATACACATTTCGCTTCGTGCAATCTATAGTGCTTCGTATTTTCACCACATGATGAAACGAGTGGTCATTACAGGAATGGGAGCTATAACGCCGTTGGGAAATTCTGTCTCTGAATTTGCGACAAATCTTTTTAATGGTGTTTCGGGTGCTGCACGGATACAGCGCTTCGATGCAGGTAATTTTAAGACACAGTTTGCCTGTGAGTTGAAAAATTTCAACCCTGAAGCGTACATCGAACGAAGTCAGTTGCGAAAAATGGATCCTGTTACTTGGTATGCTATGGCAGCTTGCGAACAAGCTATTCAGGAATCGGGTGTATTGGTAACAGGTAACAAAGACAGAATTGGAGTAATTTGGGCCAGTGGCAACGGTGGACTGTATACGTTGCAGGAACAGATATCCGAATTTGCAACGGGAAACGGAATTCCACGATTCAATCCGTTCTTTATTCCAAAAACATTGATCGATATAACTTCGGGTTACATTTCCATGAAGTATGAATTACGTGGTATCAATTATACAGCTGTTTCTGCATGCGCTTCATCCAACACAGCCATCATGGATGCGTTCAATTACATTCGATGGGGGAAAGCAGATGCCATGATTACCGGGGGAAGCGAAGCGCCTATCTGTGAATCGGGTATTGGTGGATTCAATGCATTGAAAGCGTTGTCAACAAGGAATGAATCTCCTGAAACAGCGTCACGACCTTATGATGCACATCGAGATGGATTTGTGATGGGCGAGGGAGCAGGTGCATTAGTTTTGGAGGAATTGGAGCATGCTAAAAAACGCGGTGCAACGATTTACGCAGAAGTTATCGGTTGTGGAATGTCTGCTGATGCGTATCATTTAACTTCTGTACATCCAGAAGGTCTTGGTGCACAATTGGCTATGCAGATGGCGTTGGATGATGCACACATTCAGTTTTCAGATATCGACTACATTAATACTCACGGAACATCAACTCCAAACGGTGATATTGCCGAATTGAAGGCGATTCGGGCCATGGCGGGAGCTGCCGTAGAAACCATCAACATGAGTTCTACCAAATCGATGACCGGTCATTTACTTGGTGCTGCCGGAGCTATTGAAGCCATAGCCTGTATTGCTGCACTGCGTTCCAATACTATTCCACCAACGATTAACTTCACGGAACCTGATCCGGAATTGCCGCAAGGAATTAATATTACGCCGAATACCGCGGTACAGCGCGAAGTTAATGTCGCCATGAGTAATACCTTCGGTTTTGGAGGTCACAACGCTATTTCCATATTCAAGAAATGGAGTGAATAACATTTTTGTGTGAATAACCGATGCGAACCTATAACATTCTGTGTAGACGTATTCGGTAAGTTTATTTCATGAAGACAGAGCGTATTCACTTGATTGCAATCGGCGGCAGCGCAATGCACAATATGGCATTGGCGTTACATGAAAAAGGTCACCATGTTACAGGTTCGGATGATGAAATTCGCGAACCGTCCAGAAGTCGTTTACAGCGAGCGGGTCTTTTGCCGGCATATGATGGTTGGAATCCCGATGTGATTACTTCGGAATTGGATGCGGTTATTTTGGGAATGCATGCTCGTGCTGATAATCCGGAATTACTGCGTGCGCAGGAGTTGGGATTGAAAGTGTATTCGTATCCTGAATATTTGTATGAGCAGAGTAAAGACAAAACGCGCATCGTTATTGGGGGCAGTCATGGTAAAACGTCTATCACTGCCATGATCTTGCATGTGCTTCGCAAGTGCGGAGTAGATGCAGATTTTATGGTTGGTGCGCAGTTGGAAGGATTCGATACCATGGTGCGCATGACGCGTGATGCAAAGTATATGGTGCTGGAAGGTGATGAATATCTGGCTTCACCGATTGATCGTCGTCCTAAATTTCATTTATACCATCCGCATATTGCAGTGTTGAGCGGAATTGCCTGGGATCACATCAACGTATTTCCTACGTATGATATGTATGTCGATCAGTTCCGGAAATTCATTCAATTGATTGAACCTAATGGTAAGTTGTTTTATTGCCGGCACGATTCGGATTTAAATAAGTTGGCCGGAGAAAATTATCCTCAGATTTCGGCAATTGGTTATGGTGTTCCTGAACATCGTATTGATAATGGAATCACGTATTTAATTCGGAACGAAGAGCAGGTTTCGCTAAAAGTATTTGGTGATCACAACCTGATGAATCTGGAAGCAGCGCGATTAGTGTGCGAGCAAATTGGAGTTGCACAACACGATTTTGATCATGCCATACAATCATTTAAAGGCGCAGCGAAACGCTTGGAACCTGTTCGTGTAGAAGAAAATTTCGCGTGTTACAAAGATTTTGCGCATTCGCCTTCAAAGCTGAAAGCCACTATTGGTGCTGTCCGGAAGCAATTCCCGAATAGGAAATTAATTGCGTGTATGGAATTGCATACATTCAGTTCGTTAACGGCTGAATTTTTACTGCAATACGCAGGTTCCATGAATGAAGCAGATGAAGCATTAGTGTACTTCAATCCGCACACGATAGCGCATAAAAAACTACCGCCAATTACTGTTGAGCAAGTACGCAATTCTTTTGCACGTGAAGACATCATCGTCAGCAATGATTCGTCAGCGATGGTTAGTTTGCTGCAAGGAAAAAAATGGGACAACAGCGTGCTGCTATTGATGACATCGGGAAATTTTGATGGCGTAGATTTTAATGATCTCGCACAATCGCTGCAAATCTAAATCTTAGGCGATAACAGGTTGTTGGTTTTACGTAACAATAGCGTAACTACAACTGAAACGAAAAATCCGATAATCACGTTAGTGATTGCAAGAAACAAGGCTCCGGAAAGCATATTACTTTCAGTAAGATTAGATAGCGCAATTCGAATTTTTGAATTTGTCAATCCGGCATTGCGCATTTCGGTCATGTACATGTCCATATCCAGGTGTGTCCAAGCTACAAATGAGTATGCCGAGAACAACAATCCGGCTATCGCTGCAGTTAATACACCAAATTTCAATCCATCTTTAAACGACAAGGTATCGTTCAATTCCTTTTCCTTGGTGAGTTTAATTCCCAAATAGATCGCAGCAATAAATACGATGCGACTTCCATATTGTAATATGGAAGTCGCTGTACCATTAGGAACTACAAGTACCAGTAGTTCCAATGTCATCATGACGAAGCCCCCAATAAGGCCTGTTTTAACGGCTTGTCTCATTAGCTGTTCATTGAGATTAAGAATTCTTCATTCGATTGAGAATTCTTAATACGATCACGCAGGAATTCCATGGCTTCATTCGAATTCATGTCAGCCAGGTGATTACGCAACACCCAGATTCGCTGCAGTACATCTTTTGGAATCAACAAGTCATCACGACGAGTTGAAGACGCCACCAGATCAATAGCAGGGAAGATACGCTTGTTAGCGAGTTTGCGATCCAACTGCAATTCCATGTTACCTGTTCCCTTAAATTCTTCGAAAATAACTTCGTCCATTTTAGAACCGGTATCAATCAATGCAGTTGCGATAATAGTTAATGAACCACCGCCTTCAATTTTACGTGCTGCACCAAAGAAACGTTTTGGTTTATGCAAGGCGTTCGCATCAACACCACCGGACAATACTTTACCTGAGGCAGGTTGAACCGTATTGTAAGCGCGAGCAAGACGCGTAATGGAATCCAGTAATATCACCACATCGTGACCACATTCCACCAGACGTTTCGCTTTTTCCAAAACGATGTTGGCAATTTTCACGTGACGTTCAGCAGGTTCGTCAAATGTAGAAGCAATAACTTCTGCACGAACACTACGCGCCATATCTGTTACTTCTTCAGGACGTTCATCTACCAGCAAAATCATCAGATACACTTCAGGATGATTATCTGCAATAGCATTCGCAACCTCTTTAAGTAACATGGTTTTACCGGTTTTAGGCTGCGCAACAATAAGTCCGCGCTGACCTTTACCGATAGGAGTAAACATATCCATGATGCGCATGGATAATGGGGCTTTCATCGTTGCATTGCTGCCCGATAAATTGAATTTTTCTTTAGGAAAAAGTGGAGTCAAAAAATCGAACGGAACACGATCTCGCACATACGCCGGATCACGTCCATTGATCTTATCAACTTTAACTAACGGGAAATATTTTTCTCCCTCTTTAGGAGGACGAATGCTGCCGCGCACGGTATCACCTGTTTTCAATCCAAACAATTTGATTTGTGATTGAGAAACGTAAACATCATCCGGTGAATTCAAATAGTTGTAATCTGCAGAACGCAGAAAACCATAACCGTCAGGCATAATTTCCAGCACACCTTCTGCAACAACCATGTTGTCGAAATTATACATCTCTTCATACTGCTGTTGCTGTTGCTGACGATGCTGGTTGTGGCGATTGAAGTCGCGTTGCTGATGTCCTTGTTGCTGCTGACTCGGATTCTGGTTAGATGTATTTTGCTGAGTTGCCTGCGGATTATTGGTATTATCCGTTTTACTAGGTGTGTTTTGCGCTTTTATAAATGCCGGAGCTTCCTGATATGCGGGAGGAACAGGTGGTGTTTGTTGTTGATTTTGATGTTGACGGTGATGCCCTTGTTTTTGCTCAAACGGCTTACGCTGTCTTTGCTCAAAATTCTTTTTCTCGTAAGTCTTATGTTGAGACTCGCCGGTTTTAACTTCCTCTTTCGGAGTTTCTTCCGATGTCTTTGCTTCAGGTGTTTCGGTCTTTTCAACGGAAACAAATCGCGTATCTTCCGTCTGTTTCACATTCGGTTCAACCGATTCTTCTGCACGTTTTTTCGGAGCTCTTTTCTTTTGGTCACCTTCTGTTGATGAAGGTGCAGGATTAGTACCTGCTGTATTTATTGCTTGTTGATCAAGAATTTTATAAACCAGTTCTTGTTTCTTAAGTGTTTCTGTTTTCTGGATGTTTAATTGCTTAGCGATCTCACGAAGTTCGCCCACCAGCTTACTGTTGAGCTCAATAATGTCGTACATGTGTAAATAATTAGTGTTTAAGTCTTTGAATTAAAGTAGTTATGACTGAAGCATAACAGAGAAGAGAATGAATAAAATGATAATTGGATTTATCTGCCGGAACTTGCGATTATTCGTATCGCATGTGGAAGAACACAGCACAATATTACGAACTTTTTTTGTTCCAACACGAGCATGAAAAATTTAATTCCCCACGTTTTAGACATCAAATTCTAAATTTGTAAAAATTCTTAAATCTTATGTTTCAACGCATTCAATCCGTTTTCTTACTGTTTACTGATCTGTTATTCGTGTTGTTATTTTTTGTGCCCTTCGGAACTGTTGGCGTTGCAGCAGCAGCCTCACTCGTAGAAGCGTTGGATTTAATTTGGCCTTTAGTAGCGCAGTTTGTGGTTAGTTCGATTGCTGTAATTGCAGCTTTTAACTTCAGGAACCGAAAGTTTCAGATGCGCTTATGTTTAATTGGGGCTACGGTGAGTATTATGTATCTCGCATTTCTGTACACCCTGATTAATTTTGTAATGGGGGAAACAATGTCTTTTTCTCCCGGCATCGGTGCTCATTTCAGCGCAATTAATCCTGCACTTTTTGTCCTCGCGTACTATTTCATTAAACGCGATGAAGAAATGGTCCGTTCCGCAGACCGACTTCGTTAAGTTTTTACCGTACGAGGGCCTAGTTCAATAACCGCCAGATTTTGTGGTTTTCCGGCGTTGATTTCTAAACTGATCATGGTTCTCATTTTGTGAAAGCCATGTTTTCCGCATGCACCGGGGTTAATATGTACATGTGATTCTTGCTTGACGTGTTGCACGAGCAATATGTGCGAATGTCCACAAATAACAATTTGAGGTCGAACTTCTCGGATTATATTTTGCATTCGTGCTACATATGAATTCGGTCGACCGATTATATGGCTGATTAAAATTTTGCAGCCTTCTAATTCAAATAAATTAATTTCAGGAAAGCGAGAACGAATTTGTTGACCGTCAATATTTCCAAATACTCCGCGAACCTGTGTTACCTGCTCGAGTTGATTGATGACTGATTCATCGCCAACATCACCGGCATGCCAAACTTCATCAGCTGCTGCAGCATAGTGTAAAATGCGTTCATCCATGTAACCGTGGGTGTCAGAAAGTATGAGCACTTTTTTCATGGTGCAAGAGTAATTAAAAAAGCCGTGAACACTGTCCACGGCTTTCTTAAAAATGTAATTAATATTATCTGATTATCGAAACGTGTCCGATTAGGTTGTGCTTTTTACCCATAATGTCTGTTGCTTTTATCTTCCAGACATAAGTGTCGATCTGGCAAATTTGTCCGCCACCGCCCTGAACAGTTCCATCCCACGCTTTTGCCATATCATTCGTGTAGAAAATCATATTGCCCCAACGGTCAAAAATCCATAATTCATATTTCGTTGGATCAATTCCTATGCTCTTCGGAATGAAGTTGTCGTTTGTTCCGTCTCCGTTTGGAGTAAACGCGTTCGGAACGTAGATGGAAACATCCGGATCAATACAGATGATTTGTGATGCAGTATCTGTACAACCATTCGGAGTTGAAACTTCAAGTATCACATTATAGCAAGTCGGAGTTTCATAGGTGAACACCGGATTTTGTTGCGTTGATGAAGCATTGCTCAAATCACCAAAACTCCAATTCCAAATAGTTGCACCTATTGACATGTCCGTGAAGTAAATCGTCGGATTTAATTCAGTTGTTGGTTGCGGTGTTGCACTAAATGCAGCTACAGGATTAGCGAATACGTTGATGTAATTCGACATGATAATCGTATTGGTGCATCCCTGAGCCGTTGTTACCGTTAAGGTCACATTATACAATCCTGCAACGAGGTAGCAATGATTCGGATTTTGTGAAGTTGAAGTATTACCGTCTCCAAAATCCCATGTCCATGAATTAATCACACCCGGAGGAGCAATTATTGATACATCAGTGAAATTTACGCAGAGCGGTGCACAACCCGATTGAATATCTGAAGAAACTCCCGCAACCGGATTTTCGATGATGCTCAATGTTGTTGTTGCGGAATCAACGCAACCGTTTGCATCGGCAACAACCACAGTATACGTAGTAGTGCTTGGAGCAATAACGGTTTGTGTAGTACCGATCAGATTACCCGGCATCCATACCGTATTGTAGGTTGGTGTTCCGCCGTTAACTGTTGCAGTTAAAGTTGCAGATGTTCCTACACAAACGCTCGCAGGCGCAACAGCAGCACTCACTGTTAATTGCGTCGGTTGGTTAATAGTTATGGTTACTGAAGAAATACATCCGGCGGAATCCGTAACTGTAACTTGATAAACGCCGGCCGTTAAACCGGTTGCTGTATTTGATGTGCTTACGTTTGGTACCCAAACAAAAGTGTATGGTACTGTTCCGCCTTGAGCGTTAACTGTAGCGGTTCCGTCACTGCCCCCAAAACATGAAACATCTGTAATGGTTCCTGCTGTAGCAGTTACACCGGGGATGTTACCCACAACGGCAGTTAATGTATCGCTGCATCCTGTAGCGTCAGTAACAATTACGCTATAAGTACCCGGCACTACGTTATTTAAATTTTGTCCTGCTACGTTGCCAGGAATCCAGTTGTATGTTAATGTTCCGGTACCTCCGGTAGCTGTTGCTGATGCTGAACCATTTGGTTGGTTGCAGAATGCATCAACGGTTGTTGTTTGAATAACAATTTGTGCAGGTTCCGTGATTGTTACAGTGATGGAGGTAGTACAGCCATTCGCATCAGTGATGTTGCAAGTATGTTGTCCGGGGCCCATGCCTGTTTCGGTTGCCGCTGTTCCACCTGTCGACCATGCATACGTGTAAGGTGGTGTTCCTCCCGATACTGTTGCAGTTGCGGTTCCATTAGATGCGCCAAAACAAGTGACATCAGTTGATGCTGCGGTTGCAGTCAGTTGCGGTGGTTCGGTGATGGTCACTGTAACAGTTGTAATACATCCATTAGCATCCGTAATATCGCAAGTATATGTACCTGCGACTAACAAACCTTCAGTTGCACCTGTTCCGCCGCTTGACCAAGCATAAGTGTAAGGCGCGGTTCCGCCGGTAGCAGTAACCGTTGCACTACCCGTATTGCCGCCGAAACATAATACATCTACCTGAGTTGTGGTCGCTGTGAGTTGTGGTGGTTCGTTGATGGTAACCACTGCTGTATCCGTACATCCGGAAGCGTCTGTAGCAACAACTGTATACGTACCGGCCGTTAAGTTGCCTGCGAGTGTATCTGTATCACCGTTCGACCAACTATACGTAATAGGATTTGTTCCGCCCGAAGAACTTACCGCTGCAGAACCTGTATTTAAGCCGAAGCACGATACATTGACAGTACTAACTACTGTAACTGTAGGAGACGCTAAAGAATTGACGGTACCTAATCCTATGCCGGGACATCCGTTAGCATCCGTTACATTAACAGAATACGCACCACCCACAAGGTTATTACAGCTGGCAGATGTACAACCACTCGGTGTCCATAAATAGGTGTACGGCCCTGTGCCACCTGTTACTATTGCGCTTGCAGAGCCATTCGGTAATCCGCAAGTTGACGGGGAGGTGGTTAATGTTACATTGACTGCGGTTGGTTGCGTAATGGTTACGGTTCGCGTTGTTGAACAGTTATTCGCATCTGTAACGGTAAGTGTATAGGTTCCAGCGCACAATCCCGAAGCAGTGTTGGTTGCGGCCACGGTGTTATTCGCAACGGCAGAGGACCAAGTAAAAGTATACGGAGGTGTGCCTCCAGTTACGGTATTAACTGAAGAGCCATCGCAAACTCCGTTGCATGATGCATTTGTTTCAGTTCCAGATAAAGTTACACCTCCACCTGTAGTTGTAATTGTTATTACTGCGGTTGAAGTGTTGCACAACGTTGCATCAGTTACAGTTACTGTATATGTTCCCGGGCACAGACCAGTCGCCGTTGCCGAATTTCCACCACTAGGTGCCCAAGAATAACTGTACGGAGCACTGCCGCCTACAACGTTAGAAACCGTAGCAGTTCCGTTACAATTTGAACACGTTGCATTAGTAAATGTCGTAGTTAATGTAAGTCCCGTGGATAATGGGCAAGTCATACAATTAGTTGAGCGCCAATAGGCTGCTGCTACACAAAGATTGAAGCAATCGCCGCCGGTATTCACATTAAAGTTACAAGTGGTCTGATTGTTATTAAAATTAGTATTCA
>JAJTEY010000007.1 GCA_021299855.1 Bacteroidota bacterium
TTTCTAAATCAATACTTGCAATGTTCTATTAATACGCATCCAAATCAGCAGGACGCATTACGCCAAACCACTTCAAAATCTTTTCACCTACACCCGGAACTTCAACGTGTACAATGTACAAGCCACTCGCCACAGGAATGTTTGCCTGGTTTTTCAAATCCCAGTCTACATATGTTTGCGGTGAATCCTTTGTGATACGACGTACCATAGTTCCGTTTACAGTGTAAATACGAATTGTACACTTTTCAGGAAGGTTGGTAAACTTCACACGATTATCCAACTGATTGCGCTCGTACTCAGAATATGCATAGTACGGGTTAGGAACCACATTAATCAAATCCAATGCATTCTTCGCTGCATCCAAATTAGCGGTCTGCACTTTCAGGTCGTTGGTATTGAACGAATACATCGGGTTGTTACCGTTCTGAGGATTAGCAACAGAATCCGTTGCTAATGCAGGGTTATTGGCATTTGGCTGAACACCTGTGAGGTATTTCTTATAAGGTTTAGCCACACGAATCTTAACCTTTACATCAGTTGGTAATACCGGATCAGACTGATAGCCATTTCCGAAATTCCAAGTCGAAAAATCTTCATCCAACATCGGAACATTTACCCACATAGCATCACGGAACACCTCTGTGCGCTCGGTAGCAGCAGCAGACGAAGTCATGATCTTCATGATCATCTGACCACAATCGTATGCCGGAACGTCACGTAATTCATTTCCAAGTGGTCCTGAAGGGAAACGTCCGTTACCGTTGTGGCCGAATACGTAGAGGTAGTGTAAACCACCCCAACGAGATTCAAACAAGTTTCCTGTTTCAGTAGAAGTCGGGTTCCACAACATATCGCGGCCACGCTCAGCAACCATTGCAGAGTTTTCTGCAAATGCCATGTTCAAACGCTCACCGGTTTCAACGTTAATTACGTAACCGGGGAACCAGCTCATTCCTGTTGCAGAAATGAAGTCCGCATCATTTGGATCGTTTGATACTACACCATCACCCGTGCGACCATATTTGTCCACAGAAGGTGAGTTACGTACGAAGAACGCTTGTGTTAATCCTTGGTTCAATTGTGGGTTTGGACCTACTTCGAATACTGGTACACGTGACCACTTAGAACGATCGTTTGTAAACACTACATCAATGCTGGATACGTTTTCGAAACGGTTAGCTGCAGTAGTAGTAGCGTTCGGGAAGCCCGGGCCAAATGCATAACATGGCTGCGTTGCGGTTGGAGAAATGTTATCAGCAACCAAACGATATGGTCCCCAGGTTCCATTTACCACTTTTTCGTATTGAGCGTCAGCGTCAATAAACGTAGCACCAATTGAACGGTCATTGAAGTCTGCAACGCAAACACCTGTACCGCTTGTTGTACCCGCACGAATCCAGTTGTATTCCGAATTACTGTCATCATCCTGAATTCCTGACAACCAATCCTTAGTAGGATCTGTGAATGTCATAGACGAAGACAAGAAACCGTTTTGAATCGGATTTTGTTGTAGACCGTTAGTAAAGCCCGGAGGATTTACCTGCGCTAATGTTACAGACATACCTAATTCAGGGATAATCTGCTCGTTAAAATAGGTACTATAGATATTTAATGTAGTATCAGAGCTCCAAGAACGAGATACAGGAGATGTTTGAGTCAATACCCAACGTGCTGTATCAACAACCACAGGACGGTTATTCGGATTATTGATGATCTGAATGGTGAATTCACCCTCAGGAACATTCAAAGGATCGATAACCTTAATATTTACAGGACCTGCACCATTTTCATAAGTAACCTGATCAACACGGCTAGTTCCACCGTTGTTTACGGTTGTCGCGTTAAGAATCGCGTCAATTGATGACTGCGTCAACTCTAAAATGTTTTGACCGTGACCGGTACCTTCCAAACGAGTCAATTTAGGACCTGAACCGTAAACTGCCTGTTGATTTGTTCCACCGGCTTCCGGAGACGGAATGTGAGGAATAGCAGTGTATACCTTAATGTTACGACGACCTGCTAAGTAAGGCTTCTTCTGACCGATGTTAGAAGGTGAAGTTGCATTCAAAGGATCGAAACTAACGTCAGAGTATTGGATATAATTATTATACGCATATGAAACAGCCATATAATAATAAGTCTTGTGGTTAATCAAACGACGATCTCCTGTTGCAAAAGCATCTTCAGTGATCTGGAAGGAATTGAAGATACCTTCGTCGTTCGCCTGCAAGGTCATATCCTTTGGAACGTCTGCATTCAATGCCTGATCAAATTCGCGGTTAACCAAGTTAGTTACACCATTCTTAACGTCGCACTGATAAATCAAACGAGCTTTGTCAGGATTGTAGATATCCGCAGTAGTCACGGTTGCATCTTTTAACTGGAAGATTTGATAACCTTCGAAATTGTAAGTAGTATCGATACCCGGAGCAACGTTGCTATAAACGATACCCGGATCAAATGCTTCGTAACTATTCAGATAGTTGTTGCCGGTTTCTTTGTTAGACAAATAAATCAACAATTCTTTATCCAACTCTTGGATGGTTATATCCGGAGCATCCGGACCGTCCAAAGTACGGAAACAGTTGTCGAATAAGCGCTGAGCTTTGTCATCTGTAACACGCATTAACGCAACAGAAGCCGCAGGGCCACCGCTCGCTGCACGCGCCCAAACAGCACCTACAGTAATGTAGTTGATCGCACCCGGTTGCAAAGTAAACGGACCGGCAGACTGTAACATACGACGGTCAGCAGGAGTGTTACCTACAGAAGCTTCATCCCAAGCCGGTTGAGGCTGGAAGTTCGTACCCCAACCCTGAGGATCTGTATCTCCAGGGAACATGAAATCACATACCAAAGAACCTCCATAAGCATTACCACCATAGGTCAAAGGAGATCCGTCTTTCCAGAAACCTGACAAATAGTTGTAGAAATGCGTTGCGTTTTCAGGGTTACCAATAATCGTAAAGTCGTTATTATAGTATACGAATTTAGACATAATGATCTGCTCACCTACCTCGTCAACAGTTCCGTCGCGGTCATTGTCTTTTCCATCACCCGGATCGGCAATTGGCCCTTCGAAGAAGTCCATTCCAATCGCAGGAGGATTAGCACCATAAGTACCTAAAGTCGGCTGTGCAGAAGCACCGTCGTTAGCGTCACCATTATACGTATAACCCAAACCACGAGCAACGTCACAACCTACGTAGTCATCCAAATAATCACCCAAATCTGCGTCAGTCCACTGACCGAAGTAAGTGTTATTCATGGCTACTGTTGAACGGTTGATAATTTTGTACGAATAGAATGTCATGTTGTTGATTTCATCGTTCGTAGAGAACGCGAAAGCCTGTGCATGAATCTCTAAACCGATCGCCTGTGCACCTGATTCTGAGTGTACGTTACCTTTATCGTTAAACACCCACCACAAACACTGGTCACCATAGATCTGATTCTTGGAGCAACCTAAATTACCCGCCACATCAAATGCAGGGTAATCACCCGCAGTGTAATCGTAGAATCCATCTCCGTTAACGTCCACGAATGGAGCCAAGTATTTACCTTGTCCAAATGCGGCATCACCGTTACCAGGCCAGTTCTGAATTACCAAAGGAACCGTATAACCAGAAGGTCCTTGCCCTAATGTGTACGCATAGAAATCTTCAACTTCTTTACGGGTAATTTTCCAGTGGCGATCGTAGCTATTACATACTGCACCATCAATAGATACAGTTGTCGTATCCAAAGGACCCGGCCAGAAGTCGTTACCGGTCTGACGATAAGTCATTGCAGCAACTTTTAACTGTCCACCAGCATCCAAACCACCAATCCAAAGAGCTCCGGCAAACACAGAGTGCGCCTTACTACCCTTAGGAACTTCGTACTTGGCATTGTTCAAGTCCCACCACATATCACCGCCGGTCATAATCGTTGTACGAACGTTATTGATTTCCAAGTCGGTTTTAGCCGTTGCCGGCGTACAAGATGCAGCTAACTGATCTTGAGTAGTGACACGCATACTACCATTTGGTCTACGTCCCCCGGACGCTCCATTCTCTCTTGCAGATGCAGCGACAGTTAATGCCATCACCGCTGTGAGAGACCAAACATGAAGATTACGCTTGATTTTCATTTTACTTCCTTTTTTGTTTCTTACTAACTGAATTTCTGTATTGGGATCAATCACGCGTTCCTGTTTAGAAATCTAGCATTACCCCCAAACGAATACGGCGAGGGATGCTGTAGTTCGAAGGATTATTCACTTTTACTGTATACAAATCCATGAATGAAGTCGGATCGTTCTGAGCATTGATGATCTGTTGAGTTTGTGCTGCAGCCAGGTAACCGTCATCATTCGCGTTACCGGTGTAACGGTAAACGTTTAATACGTTACGAGTGTTCAAGACGTTCAACACCTGCAAATAAATGTTCAGGTTAGCCATCTTCCGGCCATCACCTTCAGGTGTTCCACCCCATGACAACTCAACGTTCTTGTCGATACGCAAGTCCATACGATACTGCCAAGGCAAACGAGAACCATTAACAGAACCGTCCAGGTTTTGACGAGTAGCTATACCAAACTGTGCTTCAGGAGTTGGGTTAGACTGCTTAGTATAAGGAGTACCTGAACCTGCACGGAACACTACGTTAGCACCTACGTTGTCAAATACACGAACAGACTTACCATTCTTGCGTGTCCAAACAGGACCAGTGTAGTTTTGACCTGAACCGAAACGGTAATCCACGTTAGCAACGATAGCATGACGCTGATCGAAATCCAACGGAATAGTTGTTCTCAAGTTAGGCTGACCGGAGTTAATCAGGTTAGCAGCTTCAGTAGCACCGGAACCCGTACCATCAGCGAACTGTAAGGTATAGCTTGCTGTCAACTGAACACCGCCTGTACGACGTAAGTCATACGCTACAGTGAAACCTTTAACGGTACCGAAGTCGATGTTACCAAATGTGAAGTAGTTAACAGGATAAGCGTAGTTAACAGCTACAGCCTGAATCATGTTACGCATTTCACGATAGAATGCTGTTAA
Source organism: Bacteroidota bacterium (assembly GCA_021299855.1). Classification (GTDB taxonomy): domain Bacteria; phylum Bacteroidota; class Bacteroidia; order Palsa-965; family Palsa-965. The sequence goes on from JAJTEY010000007.1 coordinate 5,046, forward strand.
TGTAATTGCTGCATTCTTACGAGCTGACAAAGTTTGAGTGAAACCTAATTCGTAGTCAGTAGTACGTTGTGGTTTCAAATCCGGGTTGTTGTTGAACAAACCAACGCGGTTCTGAATGTAGTAGTACTGGATAGGATCCAAACGATAACCTGTTGTAGGACGCTGAGTCAAGACGTCGTAGTGAGCGAAGAAGTTAGCCTCATCAGAGATCGGGAATGCAAACGCAATACGTGGCATGAAGATCAACTGAGGATCGTAATCTTTAAATGCTTTTGAAGTTACTGCAGTCTGCGTAGGATCAACCAAGTATGGAGTGATACGACCGGTAGTAGTAGCCTGCGCCAATACCGCAGGATCCTGAATTTCGTTACCCTGAGCATTGTACCACTTGTCTCCGTTACGGTAACCCACAACACCTGTTGGGTTGTTAGCATCGTTAACATAAACCACATAATCATCGCCCATGTTATCAGGGTGTGAGAAGTTTCCTACTTCACCTACAGTTTTTGCTTCATAGAACAAATACTTGTCCTTCAATACTTGCTGGTTAGCATCGAAACGGTCAACACGCAAACCAACGTTGAACTTCAAATCTTTGAAGTCGAACTTGTCCTGAATAAATCCTGCCATGTAGATTGGGCGGAAAGCACCAATAGAACGTGTAAACACACCATTTTCCTGACGTGTAAAGAAGTCGTCGAAAGACGGGTTATCACTTGCCTTCATGCGCTTACCGGTGTGATCGTAACCATAATAAGAAACGATGTTTGAACCGTCCAACAATAAGTCGTCAGCGCTGAACATATCTACAGAGAAGAAATCAGGTGAATAAGAATCGATATCGATCCAATCGGTGCTGTTTTCAGCTAAACCTAATTTAGCACGCAACTGCTTATCGAAATAACGTTGCTGGCTACCGTCATAAAAACGATCATACAAGAAGGCGTCGTAAGTACCGAAATCTACCTGCTGCGGGTTAGCAACATCCAATTGAGTTAAGTGGAAGTTTGCCAATTGACGCATACGGATCCAAAGATCCAATGGGCTTAAAGAATAAGCACGTTCAGCGCGTTGCTCAAATTCGAAACCAACCTGAATAGCGTGATTCTTAACGTCAGCAGAGAACATTGTGAACACACGGAATTGCGTATTGTCCTGAATCTGATATCCGTTATACTGACGACCCGTATTATACCACAACGAGTAAACGTTAGATGGACGATAACCGTTCAACAAACCTAAGTTCGCCAAAACCTGGTCACCATTTACTACCTGAGAACCGAAGTTATCAAATACGTATCCTGTGTAGTTAGACATCAAAGGATTCGGATTAACCTGCTCACCATTTTCATTCAAGTAATATGGCTGGAATGTTAATGCTGAATCAGCGAAAGCAGTCTGAACATAACCGCTCAACGTGTCGCCATTGATAACAACAGTTCCGGGAGCGAATGCACGACGCTTGTACTGATTGAACGTTCCCACGTAACCGTAATCGAATACACGGTCACGGTGTGAATCGTCTTCTGTTACAGACTTGAACTGGGTGTAACCAACCTGCAATGTATAATATGCATTCTTAATATTAGAAGAAGATTTCGGATCATTAGAGCCGAAACGCTGCGTCAAACGGGCATATGCACGCCAAGTATTACTTGTTGTGATGGGATTGTTGCTTGGGTTAAACAACGCGTACTCATATACATAACCGTAATTGGTCCCGTAATCGATAGAACCACCGAATGTGATGTTCAGATTGTCGGTTGGTTTGAAATCGATTTTAGCGTTCAGACGCAAAGCACGCGTAGATACGTTCTGCCGCGCAGGGATTTGTTCTAAGTCGCCCATCGTCACAAATTCAGCATTACGAACGAAACCGGCACCATTTGGAGCAGGACGCAAAGGATTAGCCTCCAAATCACGAAGCTTATCGTCGTTTATCTTATATGTACCAATAGCTGATGGATTTGGGTCCTTTTCCAAAACACCTTCACCTGATAAGATGAAACCAAGAACCGGCTTATTGCCGTTCACAGAGTCCTTCTTCATCCAGATTGGTCCACCAACACTGAAACCTACGAAGTTGTAACCGTAATCATCCAGAACTTCTGAAGTGATTAATTCCACACCACCGAAATACTGGCTCTGAGGACCGCGCGTAGTAATGTTGATTACACCACCTGTAGCATCACCGAACTGAGCAGGAACACCACCGGTGATCACGCTTACTTGTTCGATAGACTGCTGAGGCATGTTCGGTGAACCGATTACACGCTGACCGTCGATGAAATACGCGGTACCGTCGGAACGCTGACCACGCATGTTCAAACCTCGGCCTTCGTCACTTTGATAAACACCCGCAGTAGTAGAAGCCACTGAGTTGATGTTTTTCGAAGGCATCGCCAAGAATTCTTCGCGGGTTACAGTTCCACCTGACTTTGTATCCGGGTCGATGAGTGGCTCCTTATATTCTACGATTACCACGTCATTCAATTGAACGCTGGTAGCATTCATCTCAATGGTGATATACGTAGTTTTCAATTCGCCAACCATAATACCTTTCATTTCGGTAGGTTGGTAACCGGTGTATTGTGCTTTTACGTTGTAGCTACCCGCAGAGAGTGGCTTCAACATAAACTCACCGTTGAGATCCGTAGTGGCCCCACCGGCATTTACACCATTTAGAGAACAGGTAATAACCGCAAACGGTATCCCCTCTTTCGTCGCTTTATCGACGAGCTTTCCTTTAATCGCACCGCCGCTCTGAGCGACGGCGAACGATACACTTGCCAACACGAAGGCAATTGCAACGTAAATTTTTCGCAGCATAATGGTTCTGTTTCGTGTGTTAAATTTTAATTGGTCGTGCAATTGAAGTCGGTAAATATAGAGAGTTTTATTTTTTACGTGCAAATTTACTTTTAATAAAATTTAACACATCCAAAATAAAGCTTCAATACATTGATTATCAGCAATCAAAGTATTAAAAAAACTAAACAAACTAACTTACTTAATAACCTCCTGCCGGGGGGATGTGAGCAGTGGTATTCGAAACGGGTCAGGTATCGAACGCAACCTTGCGGTTACCGGGTTCGGAATTTCTTCCGGGTTATGTCATTGACTTCAGAATGACATCAAAGAACGTTTCGCTAATGTATGATGAAAACGTTAAGAAATCTCAAAACGTTATTCGTTTCTATTCAATGGTATGAAAAACGAGCCATGTGGCAGCAATACGGCTATAACTGGAAAACTACTTCTTCAGCTTCTTAAACCAGCGCTTAACGAAGAATTCGCGTTTATTTTCATTCACCATTTTGGCCTTCTTCGCAGTTTTCTTCATGCGTTTGCGCGTTTTCTTGGTGTTGTATTTCTTGTGGTATTCTTTCTTTGCTTTTGCATCCGACATTTCCTTTTTACGCTGCTTCTTCCACTCTGCCTTAGCTTTTTTACGCTCCGCTCGAGATGTTGGTGCTTTTTGTTCACCGTTGTCTTTACCGCCGCTACCGTTATCCTGTGCAAATGAAGACGCGGCAAACATGATGCTCAGCGTTAAAAACAAAATGCGAAATGCGTTTCTGAATCTCATACCACAAACTTACATATTGACATTACAATAATCGCACCATGATATCGTTATTTCCCGGCATGTTCATTTATCTTTACTACATGACAATAACGAAGCCTATTGCATTACTATTGCTGATGTGGATGTTAGTTTCCTGCAAAGAAGAACAGCAAGGAGTTCCACCTGCATTTGTTGACTTAAGGATATATCTATCGGATCCGCAAAATATCGAGTTGACGAATATCGGTGGATGGAAGTTTTTTTCAGGAGGTTATCGGGGCGTACTTGTGTATCGTAAATCGCAAAATGAATTTATGGCTTATGATCGCGCTTGTCCTTACAAAGTAGAAGAACCCACCAGTTTGATCGTAGTAGACACCTCCAACAATATTATTGCCGTAGACGAAAGCTGCGGAAGTAAATTTCAATTGTTGGATGGATCTACCTTGCAAACACCGGCATTGGTTCCTATGAAACAATATCGAACCGTTTTTGATGGTACAATGGTGCGAGTAACCAACTAAAACAAAAAAAATCCTCCTGATGCGGAGGATTTTTTTATTCTATCAATCTGCGTACTATTTAGTAACGATAATGCTCCGGCTTAAACGGACCATTTACCGCAACACCAATATATTCAGCCTGATCAGATGATAATACATCCAGCTCAACGCCGATTTTCTCAAGGTGTAACATCGCTACTTTTTCATCCAGATGCTTTGGAAGCGTGTACACTTTCTTCTCGTACTTATCCGAATTCATCCACAATTCCAACTGCGCTAATGTCTGGTTGGTAAATGAATTAGACATTACGAAAGATGGGTGTCCTGTTGCACAACCTAAGTTTACCAAACGACCTTCAGCAAGAACGATGATGTCTTTTCCATCAACGGTATACTTGTCTACCTGAGGTTTGATTTCATCTTTAGATGATCCGTAGTTCTTATTCAACCAAGCCATATCGATTTCAGTATCGAAGTGACCGATGTTACAAACGATGGCATTGTGCTTCATGGCGCGGAAGTGACGCTCAATAACGATATCTTTATTACCGGTTGCTGTTACGATGATGTCAGCACGTTTTACGGCGTCGTCCATCTTTTTCACTTCGTAACCATCCATAGCAGCCTGCAATGCGCAGATCGGATCGATTTCAGTAACAATAACACGTACACCCTGACTGCTTAATGATTGAGCAGAACCTTTACCAACGTCACCGTAACCGGCAACAACGGCAACTTTACCTGCCAACATCACATCAGTTGCACGACGAATAGCGTCAACCAACGATTCGCGACAACCGTACTTGTTATCGAACTTTGATTTAGTAACTGAGTCGTTGATATTAATTGCAGGCACCAATAATGTTCCTTTGCGCATACGCTCGTATAAACGATGCACACCGGTTGTAGTTTCTTCAGACAAGCCGCGGATTCCGGCAGCCAATTCAGGATATTGGTCGAACACCATGTTTGTTAAATCACCACCGTCGTCCAAAATCATATTTAACGGTTTGCGATCTTCACCAAACCATAATGTTTGTTCAATACACCAATCGAATTCTTCGTTGGTCATTCCTTTCCATGCATACACAGAAATACCTGCGGCAGCAATAGCAGCAGCAGCATGATCTTGTGTTGAGAAAATGTTACAAGATGACCAAGTTACTTCAGCACCTAATTCAACTAATGTTTCGATTAAGACAGCGGTTTGAATAGTCATGTGCAGACAACCTGCAATACGTGCACCTTTTAAAGGTTTTTGTGCGCCATACTCTTTGCGGATGGACATCAAACCGGGCATTTCAGCTTCCGCCAACTTAATTTCTTTTCTTCCCCACTCTGCCAGGGAAATATCCTTCACTTTGTAAGGAATGTACTTTTTAACAGCAGTATTGCTCATGTGATAACGATTTATTTTAGGAGTGCAAAGGTACTTTAATTCAGGGTATTACCCAAATTATGATCCGAAACGGTTAAAATGCTGTATTTTGCGCCATGCCCTTGGCTCAGACACTACATCCGGACACGTCGTCCTGCATTTACATCTGGAACGTATCCGAACCATCGGAAGAACTTGCTGAACATGAAGCACTTGCAGGTAAAGTGATTTCGCCGGGTAACGAGTACAGTGCAGAACATCGACTCCAACATTATTATTTGCAGCGAATATTGGTTGAACAGCATTTTCCCGGTGTTACTTTGAATTACAACGCAAGTCGTAAGCCAATATTAACTAATGGACAACACGTTAGTTTTACACATTCCGGTAAATATTTCGGAGCATATTTCAGCCATTCGTTATGCGGAATTGATATCGAACTCAGTAATTCGAAAGCACTGAAGGTTTTAAGAAAGTTTTTAAAAGACGACGAAATCATCTATTGCGAAAAATGGACAGAAGAGCTCGCGTTGAAAATGTGGTGCATTAAAGAATCTTCATTTAAAGTTGTGGGGCGTGAAGACATGTTTCTAAAGAGTCATATTTTCGTAAAAGAACTTCCGGTGCACGATGAAGGGATTGTCCCGGTAGTGATTGATAGTAATGCCGGTTTTCTGAAACGAGATGTTCGCTTTATGCTTAATAATGATTATTGCTTAGCTTATACTTTGCCTGTATGATTTACGAAGAGATACTCAAAGCGAAAAAACAGCAGCGAAAGCAACTTTTTGTACTCGTAGATCCGGACAAAACAGGGCATCTTGAAAATATCTTGCAGCAGCCTGAACACGAGCTACCTGACGCTTTTCTTGTTGGGGGTACGTTGCTGGAGGAAAACAACACCCAAGCAGTTGTTGAGTTTATAAAAAAAGCATGTCGCAAGCCGGTGATTTTGTTTCCGGGCAATCCTTCACAGCTGTGCAGTAATGCAGATGGTTTATTGTTGCTGAGTTTAATCTCGGGACGCAATCCTGAATTATTGATAGGTCAACATGTTTTAGCGGCACCTCTAATTCACAAGTCAAAATTAGAGGTGATTAGTGTTGGATACATTTTGATGGATAGTGGGAAACCAACTGCGGTAAGCTACATGAGTAATACCGTTCCGATTCCGGCAGACAAACCCCAGATTGCAGCAGCAACAGCATTAGCAGGGACGCAACTTGGACTTAAGTGTATTTATCTGGAAGGCGGAAGTGGTGGTCAACAACATCCGAGTACTGAAGTAATAAAAGCTGTGCGCGCCTTCATTGATACTCCTTTGTTAGTAGGTGGTGGAATTACAACACCGGAACAAGCTCGAAATATTTGCAAGGCCGGTGCGGACATATTAGTTGGCGGAACTATATTTGAACACGAACCAAATTTGGTTGCTGAATTTATTCGCGCGATTCGACCATTATGAAACTTATTGTGATTTCATCCTCCAAACCTGTTCCTGAAGAGACGACTATCGTGACGTCGCTTTTTGAACATGGGCTGGAAATTTTTCATCTGAGAAAGCCCAAGATGCGGACGCGTGAGATGGAAGATTTTATCAAAGCAATACCGGCTCACTTTCGCGATAGAATCGTCATTCACAGTCATCACAAGCTTGCAAGAAAGTACAATTTAGGCGGCATACACATTACACGAACACATCGAAAAAGAAAGTGGAGTACCTGGTGGAACAAGCGATCATTAAAACTTAAAAATCCTTCAGCATTAATTACTACTTCATTTCACAAACTGGCTTCGTTATATGAAAATAAGGAAGCCTACAGTTATGCGTTTTTGGGAAATATTTACGATGGTATTAGCGGTAATTACGGAGCCGGATTTAATCATCACAGTCTTCAATCAGCGTTGCAGCGCGCGGGCATTCCCATTGTTGCGCGAGGCGGAACAAATCTGGAAAATGCAACAACATCACAAGCATTAGGATTTACGGGTATAGCTTTATACGGGACCATATGGAAGTCAAGTAATCCATTACTTACGTTTCTTACTATTAAAGAAAAGTTGGCCGAAAATCCTTCTACACCTGTATGATTACAGAAGTCGTATTGGATACAGTGCGTCACACCAGCGTATGGTCGTGGATTTCAACGCTGAGTTCAATTTTATACATCGTTGGAGCTTCTCGCGGCAAAGCGTGGTGCTGGCCGGCAGGAATTACAGGTAGTGCAACCGCCATGTTAGAATACTATTTCCAGGGATTACCGGCAGAGAGTGTGCTGAACGGAATTTATGTGATACTTGGGTTTTCCGGCTGGTACATGTGGCTCCAACAAGATCAAGCGAGCAAAAATGTTTTCATCGTAAGAACCCTAAACGGCAGCCAACTTCAATTGTCACTGGTCATTTCATTATGCGGTGGATTTACGTTAGGCTTCTTTAGTTCCACGTACAACTGGAGTAACTATCCGTATATCGATAGTATCCTCGCCGTAAGTTCGGTGGTTGCGACTTGGCTAACGACAAAACGTTTTATTGAGAACTGGATTTTCTGGATCATCATTGATGTCGCATCTGTGATGTTGTACATGCATAAAGGGTCCGAAATGTATTTGTTCGCCATATTATTTTTCATCTTTACCGTTCTTAGTGTTACGGGACTGCTTTCATGGAAACGACAACTATCAAACGCATAGCATTAATTGGAGCGGAAAGCACCGGCAAAACTACGTTGTGTCGTTCTCTTGCTATGTGTTACAATACACTGTGGGTTCCGGAGTATGCGCGAGAGTTCGTTGCAGGCAGTAGTAAGGAAACTTCACTTGATGATATCGTTACCATTGCACACAAGCAACTAGAACATGAAAATGAATTAGCCGCACTTGCGAATAAACTTTTGTTTGTAGACACTGAATTTATTCTCGCGAAAGTGTGGTGTGAAGACATTTACGGTAATGTTCCGACATGGATTGAAGAGCGAATTTCGACACACCAATATGATTTGTATTTATTAACGAATAATGATTTGCCTTGGGTGCCTGACCCGGTGCGCGTTAATCCACAACGTCGTGATTACTTTTATCAGCTCTACCTTAAAGAACTTACGAATCGTCAATTGCCTTTTGAAATAATTAGCGGGCGTTACGAAATGAGACTTTATAATGCTACTCAGGCATTGCAAAAACATTTTCCCGATTTAAGTTAATTCCTATACCTTTGCGCTGATCCAAAGGGGTGTCTTGTGTTTACACGAGGCTGAGATCATACCCGGTTCATGATTGTTCCAAACACAATGATGAACACACCTGAACAAGATAATGCTTGCGTAGGGACCAGGATCGGAACATGAAACGATGCATCCCTTGTCGCGGAATGTCCGATCCACAAAAAGGACAAAATGAAAAAAACAGTAGTAGCGAGTTTTTTAACTCTGTTTGCCTGCACAACAATTGCAGCACAACAACTTCAACTTCGCGGCACGCTTAAAGATGCCACAACGAAGGAACCATTGGCTTTCGCAATCATCAAACAAGCGGGAAGCTTCACACAAACACAAACTGATTTCGCCGGCAATTTTGTTTGGGAAATTAAATCTGATTCTACCGAAAAAACAATTTGCCTGATACCGTTGGTAATGGGTTATCGTCGGGACACGCTTTGTTTTGATAAGGTAAATACGCTTGACATTTTCCTGGAACGCGAAGCATACATGAAAGAAGAAGTGTTGATTACTGCAACACGTGCGAATGAGAAATCCGGCATGGCGTATTCTGAAATAGGTAGAGCTGATATTGCAAAGCAAAACACCGGTCGTGATATTCCGTTTCTGCTGAACACTATGCCATCGGTGGTGACAACTTCTGATGCCGGCAATGGTGTTGGTTATACCGGCATTACCATTCGAGGAACGGATGCTACGCGAATTAATGTCAGCATTAACGGAATTCCACTTAACGATGCGGAATCGCAAGGTGTATTTTGGGTAAATATGCCCGACTTCGTTTCGTCCACTGATAATATTCAGGTGCAGCGTGGCGTAGGAACTTCAGTAAACGGTGCAGGTTCTTTCGGAGGAACAATTAATCTGCAAACCGACCAAATTAATAACCGCGCTTACGGTGAGATAATCGGTTCGGCGGGATCATTTAACACGTGGAGAACAACTGCAAAAGCGGGTACAGGTTTAATCAATAATCGGTTTGCATTCGATCTTCGTTTGTCCCGATTGAACTCCGATGGTTTTATCGATCGCGCTTCTTCCGATTTGAGAAGTTGGTACGCTTCCGGCGTGTATGTAACAGAAAAATCCTTGCTTCGTTTTACCGCGTTCTCAGGTCGTGAGCGCACCTATCAGGCGTGGTATGGAGTTCCTGAAGATTCTATCAAAGCAGGCAACGTTACTTTCAATCCTGCAGGGATATATTTTGACGAAAACGGACAATTGCAGTATTACCAAGGTGAGACGGACAACTATCAGCAAGATCATTATCAGTTGCAGTTTATTCATCGCATTAACAACAGATGGAATTTTAACGCTGCATTGCACGCCACAAAAGGCCGCGGCTATTATGAACAATTTAAAGAAGATGCCAATCTGGGAGCATATGGATTTACGGATTCGCTTTCACTTGCAACTCCAACAGATTTAATTAGACAGTTATGGTTGGATAATTGGTATTACGGAGGAACATGGAATGTCGCCTACAACAGCGCTAAAAAAATAAAAATAACGATTGGTGGTGCGGCAAGTACATACAGCGGAGATCATTACGGAACTATTGTATGGTCGCGCTATCTGCCACCGGCGGCATTAATTAATCCTGAGTTTTACTTTAACACCGCTACGAAATCAGAAGCGAATATGTATGGCAAAATGAACTATCAACTCAATAATAAATTCAATTTATTTATTGATGGGCAATATCGCTATGTGAATTATGCATTTGAAGGAATTAACATCTTGGGAGAATCATTGCCACAAGAAGTAACGATGCATTTCTTTAATCCGAAAGCAGGATTGACATATGAAATCAACGATGCGCAACAAACATATGCCTCGTTTAGTGTTGGCAATAAGGAACCGAACAGAAATGATTTTACAGATAGTCCGCCTGAAAATCGTCCGGTACACGAAACTGTTTATGACACCGAATTGGGATGGCGGTATAGAAAAAATAAATTATTCGCCGGAGTTAACTTGTACAATATGCAGTACAAGAACCAATTAATATTGACCGGAAAAATTAATGATGTAGGCGCATACACGCGACAGAATGTGCCGGTTAGTTTCCGCAGAGGGATTGAAGTTGAAGGCGGCTATCAACCATTTACTTCATTATCAATCGTTGGTAATTTGACATACAGCAATAACTTCATTCCACGATTTGTGGAGTACATTGATAATTACGACACAAGTACTCAAGATTCTATCGTTTACAACAACGCACCAATAGCGTTATCACCAAATATCATAAGCGCGGTTACGATTACGTACAATTACAAGAAAGTGATCGAAACCGGATTTATCGTAAAACATGTTGGGCGACAATTCCTGGACAATACCGGACAAGAATCGAGGAGTATTGATCCATACACTATACTTGATTACAGATTCACGTGGCACATTCCGACAAAATCGATGCAAAACTTATCTGTAAGTGCGTTTGTGTATAATGTATTGGACCTGCGGTATAACGCTAACGGATATACTTACGGATGGATTGCCGGCGGTGCGGAAGAACGTTACAACTTCTTCTATCCGCAAGCAGGAAGAAACTTTATGATAATGCTGAATGCGAAATTCTGATTACTGATCGCACTTACATGGTGGAGACATGTGAATGGTCGTATTCGGCAGCAATGAACGAATACGTTCTTGTGTTGATTTGTTAATGAGAATAGCGCGTAAATCCAACACTTTAAGGTTTCCTGCAATCTCTTTTAACTCCTCCGGGAATATGGATAAGTTGTTATCCCATAAATCCAGATGTGTGAGATTTTTCAGTTTGCCAATTTGTGGAGGAATAGCCACTAATTCATTTTGACTGAGGTCAAGAATTTTAAGCTTGGCCAAATCGCCTATTTCACGCGGCACGAAATCCAATTTATTGCGGGACACTTTCAGTACCTGAAGATTTTTGAAATAGCTGATAGAATCCGGTATTTCGGTTATACTGTTTCTGGAAAGATCTAGATACTGTAAGTTCGGAAACTTCCATAATTCAGCAGGGAAAGAACTTAACTTCTCTTTTCGCAAAGTAAGTTTCACCACTTTCTCCGGTTCTTTCAAAGCTGCAGCCAAACTGGTGTGGCCGTCCATCGTGTCTAATGTCAGGGAATCGATTAATGGCAACAAATTCTGAGCGTGAAGTACATTTCCACACCAGAAAAAAATCAGTAGTGCCAGGAATCGTATGCTCATACTATTTAGATAACAAGGATCGCGCCATTTGTTCGTCCTTTTTTATTTGTGATTTTAATGCTTCCAAAGAATCGAATTTCAGTTCATCACGAATGCGTTGTACAAAACTCACCTTCAATGATTCACCATAAATATCCGAATTAAAATCCATTATGTGTACTTCGTTGGTCCGAGTTACACCATCAACGGTGGGACGAACGCCGATATTCATTACACCTTGATGAACTTTACTGTTATGTAGCACTTCAACAGCATAAACACCATTGGAAGGAATTAACTTAAACGTGTCACTTACCACTACGTTAGCTGTAGGAAAACCGATTGTACGACCCAGTTGTTTTCCTTTTACAACTGTCCCTGATATAGCGTACCGATAACCTAACAACGCATTAGCGTCCTCCACTCGCCCGGCCTCAAGAGCTTCTCGAACCTTGGTAGAACTGATCACATTATCGTCAATCAACTTTGCAGAAATTTCGTCTACATCGAAGCCTAGTTCAGGCGCCATTTTGCGCAAATTTTCGAAACTACCTTCCCTGTTTCGCCCAAATTGGTGATCGTACCCGATTACTAGTTTTTTCACTCCCAATTGCCGTACCAGAATTTCACGAACAAACTCTTCGTACGTCATCATTGAAAACTCGCGGGTAAAAGGCTGTATGATGAGATGATCTAAACCTTGTTGACGTAACAAATCAATTTTCTCCTCCAAAGTTGACAGCAATAACTGCTTACGCTCCGGGAATAGCACCATGCGCGGGTGCGGGTAAAAAGTCAGCAAAACCGATTCGCCTTGCACAGCATTTGCCTCTGTTACCAGTCGCTTCAGTATTTTTTGATGACCGAGATGAACACCATCGAACGTACCGATAGTAACCACCGGGTTAGAAGGCTGACCAAATTCGGACAGATTGTAATAAACTTTCACAGGGCGCAAAAATAGACAAGTATGCTTGTCACAGACGAAAATAAGCCGATCATGCTGAAAAAAGTGACGTTCGTCAGGCAAAAGGCACATCAGGAAGAAGTTGTGCTGAAATTATTAACACGCGTGACTGTTGTCAGAATAAAACTTGCTACTTTTGCACCGGTTTTTTGACAACCCATATATAACTCAAGAACATGCAAAAAGGTAAAATCGCACAAGTAATCGGTCCTGTAATCGACGTAAGTTTCCACAACAATGATGGTAAACTGCCTAACATTCTGGACGCCCTGGTGGTTACTAAAACGAATGGACAAAAAGTAATTCTGGAGTGTCAGCAGCACATCGGAGAAGATACAGTTCGTACAATCGCAATGGATTCTACGGATGGAATGGCTCGCGGCATGGAAGTAGTTTCTACCGGAAGTCCGATTCGTATGCCTATCGGAGACAAAGTTCGTGGTCGCTTATTTAACGTAGTTGGAGAAGCGATTGACGGTTTACAAGAAGTTAGTAACGATGGCGGTTATGCGATTCACCGTAATCCTCCGAAGTTTGAAGACCTCTCAACTACGGCAGAAGTATTATTCACAGGAATTAAAGTAATCGACCTTATCGAGCCATATTCAAAAGGTGGTAAGATCGGTTTGTTCGGTGGCGCCGGAGTTGGTAAAACCGTATTGATTCAGGAGTTGATCAACAACATTGCAAAAGGTTACGATGGTTACTCCGTATTTGCAGGTGTTGGTGAGCGTACTCGTGAAGGAAACGACTTATTGCGTGAAATGATCGAATCAGGAATTGTGAAGTACGGTGATGCATTTGCAGAATCGTTGCACAAAGGTGGTTGGGACTTAAGCAAGGTGGACTTAAACAAATTGAAAGATTCACAAGCGACCTTCATCTTCGGTCAAATGAACGAACCTCCGGGAGCACGTGCACGTGTTGCATTATCCGGATTAACATTGGCAGAATACTTCCGTGACGGTGGTGGAGACACTTCAGGTGGCGGTAAAGACATCTTGTTCTTTATCGACAACATCTTCCGTTTTACTCAGGCAGGTTCTGAGGTATCCGCGTTGTTAGGTCGTATGCCTTCAGCGGTAGGTTATCAGCCTACATTGGCGACAGAGATGGGTGCGATGCAGGAACGTATTACTTCAACAAAGAGCGGATCAATTACATCTGTACAGGCGGTTTATGTACCTGCGGATGACTTGACTGACCCTGCTCCTGCTACGACGTTTGCTCACTTGGATGCAACAACGGTATTGTCTCGTAAGATTGCCGAGTTGGGTATTTACCCTGCTGTAGATCCATTGGATTCTACTTCACGAATTCTAAGCCCTGCTGTTGTTGGTGATGCACATTACTCTTGTGCTCAGCGTGTGAAGCAATTGTTGCAGCGTTATAAGGAATTGCAGGATATCATCGCAATCTTGGGTATGGATGAATTGTCTGAAGAAGATAAGTTGGTTGTACACCGCGCTCGTCGTGTTCAGCGTTTCTTATCACAGCCATTCCACGTTGCAGAACAGTTTACAGGTCTTAAGGGTGTATTCGTATCTATCGATGACACGATCAAAGGTTTCAATATGATCATGGACGGAGAAGTAGATGAATATCCTGAAGCAGCGTTTAACTTGGTAGGAACCATCGAAGACGCAGTTGAAAAAGGCAAGAAGTTACTTGCTGAAGCTAACTAAGATTATAAACATTACCTGAACAGCACATTATGTTTTTAGAAATAATCACACCCGATAAGAAAGTATACAGTGGAGACGTGAAATCTGTTGTACTTCCGGGCAGCGAGGGAAAATTCGGCATTATGAATAACCACGCTCCAATGATTTCTTCTTTGGGCAAGGGTGTTATCAAGGTAACGGATGTTAATCAGCAGATTCAGCAATTCACGATTAGTGGCGGTGTTGCTGAAGTGTTCAAGAACAAAATCATTGTTCTGGCTGAATAATATTCAAATCGCATACAAGACAAACAAATCCTCGCTCTCAAGGCGGGGATTTTTTTATGCTCCCCACCCTGAACGATCTAAACTTCTAAAGTGAATGGCTTCCGCCAGATGTTGCGGCTGTATTTCATTTGAACTATCCAGATCGGCAATAGTGCGAGCTACTTTAAGAATCCTGTCGTACGCTCTCGCGGATAACCCTAAACGCTCCATCGCTGTTTTCATCAGTTGATGACAAGCATCATCTATGCGACACACCGTGCGTAACATGCCCGCCTGCATTTGAGCATTAGCATGTATTGATTCGTGCTTTTTAAATCGTTCTGATTGCATAGAACGTGCTTTCACAACGCGCTCACGAATGGACATAGAAGACTCTGCTTTTCTTGAATCTGATAACTCCCGAAAAGAAACCGGTGTCACTTCAATATGAATATCAATTCGATCCAACAAAGGACCTGAAAGTCGATTGAGATATTTCTGCACCACACCGGCCTGACATGTGCATTCTTTTTCGGGATGGTTATAGAAACCACACGGACAAGGATTCATAGAAGCAACGAGCATAAAACTTGCAGGGTATGCGATAGAAAACTTTGCACGAGAAATAGTAACGATACGATCTTCCAGCGGTTGGCGCATGACTTCCAGCACCGTTCGTTTGTATTCGGGCAGTTCGTCTAAGAATAAGACACCATTGTGTGCAAGCGATATTTCGCCAGGTTGCGGAATAGTTCCACCACCCACTAATGCCACATCGGAAATGGTGTGGTGCGGTGCTCGAAACGGACGCTCGACTACTAATCCACCTTTGCCCGGCAACTTGCCCGCGACCGAATGAATCTTGGTAGTTTCCAACGATTCAGATAACGACATTGGAGGCAAGATACTACCCAGACGCCGCGCCAGCATTGTTTTTCCCGCACCCGGTGGACCGATCATTAAAATATTATGCCCACCCGCTGCTGCAATTTCGAGTGCACGTTTAATATTTTCCTGACCTTTTACTTCAGAAAAATCAGCTTCAAATTCATCTTTGGTTGCGAATTCTTCTTCGAGTTTAATTTCAAAAGGCTCCGGAAAACCCGTTCGAAAAGCTTGAATTACTTCGTTGATGTGGCTCATCGTATACACCTTTAAACCATTCACCACAGCCGCCTCCCGCGCATTTTGTGTGGGTAAAATTAATCCCTGAAATCCGGCTCCTGCAGCTTCCAAAGCAATTGGCAGCGCTCCGCGAACTGGTCGTATTTCACCGTCCAAGGATAACTCGCCCATAATTACATAGTTGCTGATTTTATCGTTTGGAATTTGTTCCGATGCCGCCAGTATTCCAACTGCAATGGGCAAATCGTATGCAGAACCTTCCTTACGTATATCTGCAGGCGCAAGATTAACGGTGATTTTTTTTCCCGGCATTTTCAGCCCGTTAATTTTCAACGCTGCATCAATGCGCTTCTGACTTTCTTTCACTGCATTATCAGGTAACCCGACAATATGGAAATTGATTCCTGCGTCAATATTAACCTCAACTGTTATTGGTGTTGCGGAAATGCCATGTACGGCACATCCGAATGTTTTAACAAATCCCATAATTCGTACTTACAAAATCTAAAGCCTAAAGCGCTAATAATTATCCTTATGACTGCAAAGCAAGAAAAGTGGCACAGCTTCTGCAAGTGATGTTGAAAAGTTAAACTCATGTTACTGTCTTCGGGGAACACCTCGACTAACCACATCCGCATGAAACAACTTACTCTAGTAGTAGCTTTCACTGCATTAACTGCAATTGGATTCGCACAAAACAAAGCCGCAGACGCCAAGCCTTCGAATTGCTACACCAAATGGGAAGAAAAATTTGAAGAACGCGGCGCAGAAGAAGTGAAGGACGGCACATACGAGGATATTATTATCTCTGGGAGAAGCGGCCCTGATGCGCGTTGTTATACCGGGAAGGTTGAAGTGAAGGAAGGCAAAATCATTGCGATGTACCGCAAACTTGAAGACGGTTCGTACGAGAAGTTTAAACCTAAGTATGCATTCGAAAAGCCAATGACCATTGTCAACGGTATTTCAGTTTCTATGCTGACGATTGATGATGAATTGGTGAATGTAATTTTCCCAAAGACATTAAAACCTAAAAAAGTAGGTTACAGTTCTGCACCTGAGCCACCACAAGACTAATGCTACTCGACGCCCCCGGACTAGGATTTTTAGCTGCGTTCCTTCTATTAATTGTCGGAGCGATAGGAGCTGTTGTTTTTATTGCTGTCTTGCTTTACAAGAAGTTTAGAAACAAGAAATAATGTTCTACTCGGCCTTCCTGTTTACGCTAATCACTGAATGGCTGCTGTTTACATGGCTTTGTAAAGGAACGTTTCGAAACACATTTGTCGGCCTTGTACTCATCAACTTAACGACTTGGTCCATTTGTACGTATCTGTACAACACCACTTCTATTCATATTATCTGGCTGTAATTAGGCGGTATTGTATACACGCTCGATCTGGAAGCATTGCAACCTTATCTAATTGGAATTTATTCGGTGTTGCTTTGCCTTATCGGCTTTCGTTTATGGAAAACGAAATCATTTTAAAGTAGATGATTTGCCTACCTTAAGTTCAATAGATTTGATACGACCTTTATCTGTATTGGTTTTCACCACACGCGCCATGATATTGACAGTATCTGAAGGAAGAGTTTGATTCTCTTTCACGGTAAGAATTTTCTTTTTTACACCACCGCGATTCAACGTATAGAATCTATCGTGCAACGCATCCAGAACCATGTTATAATCTTCACGAACGAGGATTTTGCCGTTGTCATCAAAAGCGAAATACAATGTATCCGCATCAGAACGCACGCGAGTTTTTAATTCATTTTCCTCCGCGAAATTTACTTGCAGTTCGCCTTCATAATCCGACTTTACAATAAATACATATACCGGTGGTTGGTAAGGCTCACGTTGATTTAAGTACCACAGCAAAGGACCTAAGACCAAAGCAACCTGAATTAATACCTCCAGTTCCCAATCGAATTTCAGCAACTGTAGAATAAATGCGCACAACAAATAACCGCCGGCGGCTGCAGGAACATACCACCAATACGCTGCCATTTCATTTCCGGAAATGGAATGCCATGCCATGGAGAACAAGAAAATCACGACCAGTAAATATGCCAACAAAGAAACCGGAGCCGAGTACCACTTCATATTATACTGCGATATCAAATAAAAAACCCCGTGAATCGGGGTTTACGAGTTATAGTGCCGTGATCTTAAATTCGTAAAATTCCATGATTTGATTCGCCAGCAATTTGCGACAAGCTTCATCAACTTTTGTTTTCGCAATTTCTTCGTTAGGCGCTTGAATTTCAAGCGAAATATGTTTACCAATGCGAACGTTTTCGATTTCAGCGAGGCCTAAATTTTTCATTGAACCGGTAACAGCTTTGCCTTGCGGATCCAAAAGTGCCTTCAAGGGCATTACATCAATTTCTGCTTTGAACTTCATAACATCAGGATTATAACGCTGCAAATTTACAGCATTTGCGTGCAGTAAAATTATTTTTTACTGACTAAATTATTGACAAATGACATCAGGATATACACGATGATAATTAGAGGAATCGCGGCTACTTGAAGAACCACAAGCATTACCAATGAGATTCCTAAGAAGATAAAGCGTATTTCATTTCCTTTCCAACCGAATGACTTAAACTTCAACGCGAACAACGGTAATTCTGCAATTAACAAAATTGACATTACCACACAAAGCCCGGACAACATATACGGCAGCATGCTCACCTCTTCCACTAAACGATCAATCTTCCAATCCTTGTGATTAAGATCCGACATGGAACCAATACCTAAAGTAAACTCCATCACTAAAGGAATACTCAGCATCAACATGGCATTAGCAGGAGTCGGGACACCAATAAAGGAATCGGATTGACGCGTATCCACATTAAACTTGGCCAAACGCAATGCAGAAAACAAAGGGATAATTAATGCAACAAAAGGAAGTAATGAATCGTGAACACCGGCACTTATCTCCATTCGGAGAATTAAATGATACATCGCGATTCCGGGCACTAAACCAAAAGAAATAACATCGGCTAGCGAATCCAGTTGCTTTCCGATTTCCGAAGGTTGCTTTAAAATTCGTGCAGCAAAGCCATCAAAAAAATCGAGTACAGCAGCAAGAAGCACCAAATACGCCGCCATAATCAGATTTCCCGCAAAACTGGAAAAGATGGCCAGTATACCACACAACAAATTTCCCAGCGTGATAATGTTAGCTACGGTAAACAATCGCATGCGGTAAAGATACTGCATTATAACGGAGCCGCGCGGAGTGACCTGAAAAGGCTATTTTTACCCTATGCGCTTCAATTCCATGGAGTTTGTGTATTTCCTGCCAGCCGTATTGGTGCTTTACCAAATATTGCCGTCAGCCTGGAGGCGCATTCTATTGTTGTTGGCCAGTTACTTTTTTTATTCCGTTCACACACCCTGGTGCGGATTGCTGTTACTTGCAACAACGCTGGTGGATTGGTACAGCGCACTTCGAATCGATCAAAGCACAGGACAAAAAGCGAAACGAATTTGGTTGTTCGTCAGTATTATCGCCAATATAGGTGTGTTGTGTGCATTTAAATACTCGGCATTAGTGTACAATACCTTCGGAATTCTATCGGGAGTTATTTCAGATACAACATGGAACGTGTGGGATGGACTCATCATTCCGGCCGGGCTATCATTTTACACATTTCAATCATTAGGTTATACGATTGACGTGTATCGTGGAATGCGCGCAGAGCGGGATGTTATACAATTTGGATTATTTGTTTCGTACTTTCCCCAATTGGTTGCAGGACCTATTGAACGTTACAAAACATTTGGGACCCAATTACAGCACTGGCACCGAATTACAAGCGAAAATATTGTTGCCGGTATGCAGCCGCTTTTGTGGGGATTTTTCAAAAAACTGGTTGTTGCCGATCGTCTTGCAGAATTTGTAAACCCTGTTTTTGCAGCTCCCGAAAATTTTTCCGCAGGAACATTATTCGTTGTGGCGTTCCTGTTCATGATTCAAGCGTACTGTGATTTTTCAGGATACACGGACATTGCAACAGGAGTGGCGAAATGGTTAGGCAAAGATTTAGTGATCAATTGGAGACGACCATTCTTCTCCAAATCATTGCACGAATTCTGGCAACGGAATCATATCAGTATGACATCCTGGTTCCGCGACTATTTGTACATTCCTTTGGGAGGCAACAGAGGCGGGCGATTCAATCATTTTAGAAACATTTTTCTGACATTTTTAATCAGCGGATTATGGCACGGTGCGGGATGGAATTTTGCTATTTGGGGAGCGCTTCATGGCATCGTGTTTATTATTGAAATACTGTTACGTGATAAAATCAGATTACCCTTTCTTGGGTCGATCTACCTCCTGACTTTCCACGCATTAAGTTTAATTGCATTTCGCAGTTCAGGCTTCACCAATTTATCGGAATACTATTCGCAATTTTTTACCGGAAGTTGGAATTGGTCTTTGTTATGCATCGAGCTTCGTACGTTAAACGACTTATTTCCCTTGCTTCTAACACTTCTCGGTGTATTGCTCTTTGTTGTGTATGAATACTGTGAAGAACGACAAATTTTACAACGCGCGTTAACTCATCCAACAGCTGCATTAACACTTCAAATTGTTATCACAATACTCATTTTCGTGTTAGGAAATTTTAACACGACCGAATTTATCTACTTCCATTTCTGATGAAACGTTTGCTCCTATATATCGGCGTTTGCACTGCACTGCTTTATGGTGTAAGGGAGCTGCTTTATATAGGAATTCGATCCAATGCAGGAGGAGAATTCGGTAAACTGAATACGGCCTTTCGTTTCAAACATGAAACGGATGTTTTACTTGTTGGAAGTTCTCGTGCAGAATGTCAGCTCTATCCTCCGATTTTAGAAAATGTTTTAGGTGTACGAGTGTACAATATCGGCATGACGGGAGCAACCCTGCCATTGATTACACGATGTTATGAAGCGTTCCGGGAAAATAGTCCGGCACCAAAACAAGTTGTATTATTAGCGGATGTCCATTCATTGGGTGATCGTCCGGATAGTATTTATCATTATCCGCGATACTTTCCGTATTTGTCAAATGTGAAATTGTATGAGGGTTTACGTGAACTGGATCCAAGATTTTCAGGATTTAAATGGAATGCGGCATATAGTCTGGCTCACCTTTCTGATAGTTACAAAAATGCGTCAGTACGCGGATTTACGGGGAAGAAAAGCAAATATAATTACCTCTATCATAAAGGCTATAGTCCGTGCAAAGCAGTAATGAGTGATAGTACTTTTTTTTCGCTGCGACCTTATGCATACCCCAATCGATTGCCCGAACATTTTACAACAGCTTTGCAAGAACTGGCTCAATTGTGTCGTAAAGACGGGGCACAGCTGATTGTATTACTGGCTCCGGTACACACTTCGTACACGAAACAACTGCCGGGATATGAAGCCCGAATTGCCGAACTTCAGACATTGTGTGATCAATTACAAATTAGCTGCGGCAACCCTGTATCTTCCGGTAACATGCAGGACCGCAGGCTATACGCTGATCCGGCGCATTACAATGTGAAAGGAGCGATACTGTATTCCATCTATGCAGCTAAATATTTAGACACATTGACGCAATAAAATTCGCAGTAATTCGTTGTTGCAAGCGTTAATTGAATGCTCTATCTTTAACTCATTGTCATGAAACTTCGTATTCTATTTTATTCGCTTGTTGCAACGCTGACCTTTCAGACGCTGCATGCTCAGGCTCCAAAATACAGCAATGAATTTCTTGCGATTGGAGTTGGTGCACGTGCATTAGGCATGGGTAACGCACAGGTGGGTTCCGTTCGTGATGTGACTTCCGGATATTGGAATCCCGCGGGTTTAATGGGCATTCGCAATAACATGCAAGTTGGCTTAATGCATTCTGAATATTTCGCGTCTATTGCCAAGTACGATTATCTTGGTATTGGCGGTGTTATCGATAGCAGCAGTTCCTTTGGTTTCAGCGTCATTCGTTTTGCGGTTGACGACATTCCTAATACCACGCAACTTATTGACGCCGGCGGTAATATCGATTACGATCGCATTACTACATTCTCTTCTCAGGATTACGCTTTCGTATTGAGTTATGCGCGTAAAGCACCGATTGAAGGGTTGAATTACGGAGTAAATGCAAAAATAATTCGTCGTAAAGTGGGCGACTTTGCGGGCGCATGGGGATTTGGAATTGATGCGGGTGCGCAATATGACGTGAAAGGCTGGAGATTCGGTGCGGTTGTACGAGATGTTACGTCTACGTTTAACGCATGGAGTTTCAACTTGTCTCAAGACATGATTGATGTTTTTGCCGCAACCGGAAATGAAATTCCTTCCAATTCGTTGGAATTGACTTTACCGAGAATGATTTTAGGCGCCAGCAAGAAATACGTTTTAGGCAGTAAGCAACTATTTTCTGTGGAAGGTTCTTTAGACATGGTGAATACCTTCGACGGAAAAAGAAACGTAATGCTTAGAACCGGAGTTTGGAGCATGGAGCCGATGTTGGGATTTGAAGCCGGCTTTAAAGAAATGGTGTATTTGCGCGGTGGCATTACCAATATTCAAAAAGCGCAAGATATTTTCGGAAAATCAGTTACTACATTCCAGCCGAATTTCGGAATTGGCGTAAAATTCAAATCGCTTTCTATCGATTATGCACTAACCGATATTGGCGATCAATCGGTGGCCCTATACTCCAATGTATTCTCTTTACGACTCGATATCAATAAAAAAGCGAATTAGTCCTTTTATAACGAGGCGATTCGGAACGTTACAAAATAGTAACCGCGCTTATTATTTATTGATATTGTGTTTTTTGCTTTGTGAAAGGTTGCTTGCTCAACCTTTTGGCAACGAATGGATCAATTACAATCAACGCTATCTTAAAATCAAAGTTGTTAATGATGGTGTGTATCGTATAGATTCCGCGACGTTAGCCAATGGCGTAGCATTAACAGGCGGCTCACTCAGTGCTATTGATCCAAGATATTTTCAGTTGTTTCGTTTAGGCGTGGAACAGCCCATTTGGATAGAAGGCGAGAGCGACGGTCAATTTAACAACTCTGATTTTATTGAATTTTACGGTGAACGTAATCGTGGTGAAGCAGATGCAGAACTGTACGGTGGCATTGCACAACAACTCAATCCATACTACAGTTTATTTTCTGATACCGCTATTTATTTTCTGACGTGGAACAATGCGATAAATAATTTACGTTACTCCTTTTATCAGGACACTGCATTTAGTTCTTACACGCCTTCACCCTATTTTTTAAGTAAAGAAATATATGCGGGAAGCATTTACATGCAAGGTGCTACAGATGGTGTCGGGGTTACTGACCCTCAGTACATTCCGACAGAAGGATTTTATGGACCCGAATTTTATTTCGGGCAGAGCACTACAATACCACTAACTTCATCGAGCGCTTTTTCTTCGGGCCCTGCAGCCCGGCTTCGAGTTCGAGTTGGTTCGCATTCCAATGACTATGCCGTTGCCAACGAAAACACCGTTCGTGTTCAATATAACAGCACTGTTTACGACACCACATACGATGGTTACGCAGTGTACACCTACGATCAATTTTTCCCTGCGGCAGATTTAAACGCCGCACAATTGCAGGTAGCAGTTGCCAGTTTGAATAATGCATCTGCCGCTTCATCCGGGCGTACAGCTGTTGCTTTTGCAGAACTTACTTACCCGCATACCTGGAACATGGACAGCAGGACGCGTTATGCCGGTTTGCTTCCTGATAATACATTGCAAGGCTCATCTCTGCTAAACATGGTTAACATGGGAGGAGTAGGAGCCGTGTACGTGTATGATAGATACGGGAACCGACGCATTCCAACAATCTTTGGACCTCAAGGCTTTCAGGCAGTAGTGCCTAACGGCAATGGAAGCGAGAAACCATTCGTTGTTTTTATTGAATCCGGAATTCAAAATATTACTTCGTTAACTCCGGCCGGTGCAAATGGCACGTTCACGAATTATGGCGCGAACCTCGGTGATTCGTCTTTTGTAATTGTTACGCATGGCAAGTTGTGGAATGTTGCTCAGGATTATCAAACTTATCGTGCCTCAATCGCCGGTGGATCGCAACATGTCATTCTGGCCAATGTTGAAGAATTATACGATCAATTTGCCTTTGGAATTCATCATCACGCTAACAGCATTCGTAATTTTTCGGATTACTTAATTCAAAATAGTCCGTCTGCACCGCGACATTTATTTCTCTTCGGAAAATCTTATTACACGTACTTATCGCGATCACAACCGTACTACTCTATGTGTCTCGTTCCGACCTACGGTTATCCTTCAACAGACATCGGTTTTACAGCAGGTTTAAATGGAACTAATTGGGAACCGGCAATTGCAACAGGACGATTAGCGGCAAAGGATAGCACCGAGGCGCGTTGGTATTTGGACAAAGTGATTGAATATGAAAATAACGCACCTGCGGAATGGATGAAGCATGTGTTACACTTCGGAGGGGGAACAAGTACTGCCGAACAAAATACATTCAAATATTATTTGCAGACATACGAAGCAACAATTGAAGACACTGCTTTTGGTGGTGTTGTACAAACGTATTTAAAGACGAGTTCAAACCCAATTCAAATTAATTCGTCTGATACTTTACGCAGAAGAATTGAAGACGGCGTATCCATTATGACTTTTTTTGGACACGCTTCCGGAACAGGATTTGACCAAAGCATCGACGACCCGTCAACATATAACAACTTCGATCGTTATCCTTTGCTGATTGCCAACTCCTGTTATGCTGGTGATTTACACTCAACAGGAACTAGTTCCAGCGAAGCCTTCACATTAATCGAAAACAAAGGAACGATTGGTTACATAGCTTCGGTAGGATTGGGAATTGCAGGTTTCTTGGATGCTTATACCTCGCGGTTATATAAGGCGATTGGTCAAACCGAATATGGGAATAGCATTGGTGCTTGTATGCAACGTGCAGCTTTTGATGCTCAGAATAGCAATCCATCGAGCTTGTTCATGAAAGCGACCATTATGGAAATGACGCTACACGGTGATCCTGCCGTGAGAATTAATTCGATCAAACAACCGGATTATGTTATTACAAATGCCGATGTTTCTTTCGATCAGCAAACTTATCCGGATTCTATTATTGTGAACAGTGTGATAAGCAATGTGGGCAAGGCAATTAATGATACCATTGTGATACGCATGCAACGTCGTTTACCTAATGGTGATACAGCAACTTACTTCAAACAAGTGCGTGCCCCATATTATCGCGACACCGTTTCTTTCATAGTTCCTGTTGATGTGCAGAATGGAATCGGGTTAAATCGTTTTAATATTTACGTTGACTTTTACGGGCAAGTTGCTGAATTCAACGAAACCAATAATTACACCATTCCTGATGTCGATTTATTAATTAAGGGAAGTGCCATTGCGCCGATCTATCCGTATCCATACGCAGTAATTCCTACCGATACGGTCACACTCAAAGCTTCTACAATCAATGTATTTGAACCACAACGGACGTATCGTTTTGAATTGGATACAACTGATTTATTTAACAGTCCCTTCAAACAAACATATGTCATCAATGCATCCGGGGGAGTCGTATCATGGAGACCAACTTTATTAACTGCTGATAGCTCGGTGTACTTCTGGCGTGTGAGTCCGGATTCGATTACACCAACTGATGCATTTGTGTGGAGAGAATCATCCTTTCAATATATCAATGGACAAACCGGTTGGGGACAGGATCACATCTATCAATTTAAAAACGATGATTACCAATATGTTCAATTGAATCGACCTCAACGACGTTTTGATTTTGTGAATGACGTTAAAACCATTAGCGTGAAGAATGGCATTTACGGCCCAACCGTGCCTTGGAATGAGGTTTGGTACAAAATGAATGGTGCTACGCAACACATTTTTACTTGCGCTCCTCCGGGTGTTTCTATTGCAGTAATAGATCCTGTTAGCGGGAATCCTTGGAGTTTTAATGTTAGTACGCCCGGCGTGCATCCTGTGTATGGTAACTATGCCTGTGTCGCTAATCAGCCATTACAAGCATTTGATTATTTTGATAATGATTCCAGTTGGCGCGCATCAATTGAATCCTTCATTAACCAAATTCCAACAGGACATTACGTTTTAGTATACAGTCAGTGGTTGCACTCGGCAAGTCAGTATAACACGGGGCTGCGTAATGCTTTGCAATCTATTGGAAGCGGTATGGTTTCAGGATACAATTGTCACCAACTGGAGGGAAGGACATATTGCTTCAGAAATTATAGGGCCTGCAAGTGCATGGGGCTCTTTACACTGGAAACAGGTTGATGATGAAACGCCAAGTAATGATTCTGTGGCGTTAGAGATATGGGGAATAGACAATCAGGGTAACAAAACCATGATTCAACGTTTACCCGAAGACAGTACAGACCTATTGAATTTAGGGAATCTCGTAAATGTTAATTCATATCCGCGGTTACAATTAATATTGAGAACCATTGACGACACGAATCGCACACCTGCTCAATTACAGCGTTGGCATGTGCTGTATACTCCATTACCCGATGCGGCACTCGATCCTCCATTAGAGTTTAGTTTATACAACGACACTATTCAGGAAGGCGACAGCATTAAACTTCGAATGGCGGTAAGAAACGTTACGGAATGGGCGTTTTCAGACAGCTTACTCATCACATATTGGATTAAAGATCGTAACGGCAACATTCACAACCTGCCTCAACAGCTAACTGCTCCTCCATTTGCGGGCTTCACGTATTTTACCGCAACCTTAAATTTCTCGACAGAAGGCTATCCGGGATTAAACGAATTGTGGATGGAAGTAAATCCTGTTGGTAACCTGAACAGTCAGCCTGAACGACATCATTTCAATAATATTGCCATGATGCCGTTTTACGTCGGCACTGATCAAATTAATCCATTACTCGATGTTACGTTTGATGGAATGCACATCATGAATGGCGACATCGTTTCCGCGCGTCCGCAAATTCTGATTACACTAAAAGATGAAAATCAATTTTTAGCATTGAACGATACTGCAGATTTCCGCGTGTTTATTCGCAGACCAAATCAGTCCAACTTGGAATTGTTACCCTGGAATAGTGAACTACAATTCACACCGGCTGTATTACCGAATAATAGCTGCAAAATTCTATACATGCCAACATTACAAACAGACGGCGTGTATGAGCTTTTAGTACAAGCTAAAGACCGATCATCAAATAACTCAGGATTGGTTGATTATCGAATCACGTTTGAAGTAATTAACAAAGCAACTATCACCAACGTTATTAATTATCCTAATCCGTTCACCACGTCAACTCAGTTTGTATTTACATTAACCGGTAGTGAAGTTCCTCAAGTGTTTACTATTCAAATCATGACCATTAGCGGTAAGGTAGTTCGGGAAATCAGTCGAGAAGAATTGGGAGATATTCGTATCGGAAGAAACATCACGACTTATGCATGGGACGGCACGGATCAGTTCGGCGATCGTTTAGCGAATGGGGTGTATTTGTATCGTGTCATTACCCGATTAAATGGGAATGCTATTGAACAGCGGGAAAGCGGCGCTGATTCTTACATTATTCAAGGATGGGGCAAAATGTACCTCATGCGATAATCTTCGTTTTAACTCGTATTCAATAATATCTTTGCAGCAATGAATAGAAAGTTATTGTTTCTTTCTTTAAGCGCTGCGTTTTTGCTGATCGTATCGTGGCCGCACTTCGGATTTTCTCCACTGATTTTTATGGCGTGGATTCCGTTGTTATTGTTAGAACAACACATCATTACTGATACGCGCTTTAAGAGCAAACATCTGTTTTTGTATTCTTATCTCACGTTCTTCCTTTGGAATCTTGGCACGACGTGGTGGATCTATTATGCTTCTGCCGGTGGTGCAGCAATGGCCATATTGTGTAATGCACTGTTAATGGCTTTTACATTTCAGATTTACCACTTGCTTCGCAAGAAAATAAATAAAACATGGAATGTTATTTTAATAATTCCGGTTTGGATTGCATTTGAATATCTTCACTTAGATTGGGACTTAACATGGCCTTGGTTAACGCTTGGCAACAACCTCGCGTCATTTCCGCAACTGGTGCAGTGGTATGAGTTCACAGGAGTATTTGGTGGCAGTCTTTGGATATTAAGTTTCAATGTCATCCTATTCCATTTGTATTATTACAGAAATACGCTTTATCGTGACTTTAAAAGAAGAATTATAATTACATCCGCTCTGATTCTGATTGTATTTATTCCGACAGTTTTTTCATTGCTCTTGTATTACAATTTTGAAGACCGACAGGATCCAACTACGTCAATTAATGTTGTTGTTGTGCAACCCAACATTGATCCTTATCGAAAATTTAGTTCTGATTTCAAGGAACAACTTCAACGCATGACTGATCTCGCAGTAGCAAAAACTGATACATCAACTGATTATCTGGTTATGCCGGAAACTGCATTGGTAGAAGATATTTGGGAGAACGAAATGCAGTATTCTTTCAGTATTCGTCGCTTAAGTGAATTGAGTAAGCGCATGAACGGTGTAAAAATAATTACCGGCGCATCGACTGCGCGGTTTTATGCAGAAAACGAAACGCTTAGTGCAACCGCGAGAAAATTAAAGATGCAACCTGGCTATTACGACAACTACAATACCGCAGTTTATTTGGATAGCACCGGCAAACTGGATGTATATCACAAGTCAAAATTAGTTCCGGGTGTGGAGAAGATGCCTTTCCCAAAATACCTGCGTTTTCTGGAAGATTTGGCCATTGATATGGGCGGCACAAAAGGTTCACTTGGAGTACAAGAAGATCGCTCCGTGTTTGTTCCTTCCTACGGTGACGGAGTTATTGCACCGGTAATTTGTTACGAAAGTATTTATGGTGATTATGTTTCGGAATACCTGCGCAACGGAGCTAATTTTATTTTCATCATCACCAACGATGGGTGGTGGGACGACACTCCCGGTTACAAACAGCATTTGTTGTACGGAAGATTACGTGCCATAGAAACCAGAAAAAGTATTGCGCGTTCCGCAAACACCGGAATTTCCTGTTTTATCAATAGACGCGGAGATATTGAACAAGCTACCACTTGGTGGCAACCTGCAGCGATTAAAGGAACACTAACCTCACAAACCACTCAAACATTTTATACACGGCACGGTGATTTCATCGGAATTGCGTGCTTATACATAGCATTAGCAAGTATTTCAATCGGCTCAATACTATACTTGCTTTCCTATTTGCAGCGGTTCAAGAATAAGTAAAACCTGTACATTTGTGCTTCAAAAACCAAGAGGTTATGGATCAGTTTGATGTTATTGTTATTGGCTCAGGGCCGGGAGGATATGTTTCCGCAATTCGCTGTGCTCAACTTGGACTTAAAACCGCAATCATTGAAAAATACAATGCATTGGGCGGGACTTGTTTAAACGTGGGATGTATTCCATCCAAAGCGCTCTTAGATTCTTCTGAACATTACTACAATGCGGTGCATCATTTTTCCGAGCACGGCATTGATGTATCCAAGCCTAAGGTGGATTTAAAAAAAATGATCGACCGTAAGGCGGATGTGGTGAAACAAACTTCACAGGGAATCTCTTTCCTGATGAAGAAAAATAAAATCACCACATTCATAGGAATGGGTTCATTTGTTGACAAGAATACCGTTCGTGTAACTGACGGTGCAGGTAAAACAACTGATATTGGAGGTAAACACATCATCATTGCAACGGGTTCTAAACCTTCCACATTGCCGGGCATAACAATCGACAAGAAGCGTGTGATTACATCTACTGAAGCGCTTTCACTTCAGGAAATTCCGAAACACATGATCGTAATCGGTGGTGGAGTTATCGGATTGGAATTGGGATCAGTGTATGCGCGTTTAGGCAGTAAAGTTAGCGTTGTAGAATTTACCAATTCAATTATTGGTACTATGGACGGAGCTTTAGGCACGGAATTACTCAAAGTGTTGAAGAAACAAGGTCTCGAGTTTTACTTAGGCCATAAGGTTACTGAAGTTGCTGCTAAAGCAAAAGAAGTTACCGTTAAAGCAGAAGATTTAGCTAAAGATCAAACAATCGAGTTGCATGGCGATTATGTTTTAGTATCCGTTGGTCGTCGTGCATATACAGATGGTTTAAATCTTGACAAAGCAGGATTAACTGCTGATGAGCGCGGCCGTGTTCTAGTAAATGATCATTTACAAACAGCGGTTCCTCACATTTACGCTATTGGTGATGTGGTGCGAGGAGCAATGTTAGCGCATAAAGCAGAAGAAGAAGGTGTATTTGTTGCCGAAACAATTGCAGGTCAGCATCCACACATTAACTATAATTTGATTCCGGGTGTAGTTTATACCTGGCCGGAAGTTGCGGGTGTGGGTTATACAGAAGAACAGTTAAAGCAAGCAGGTCGTAAGTACAAGTCGGGATCATTTCCGTTCAAAGCCAGCGGACGTGCCCGTGCGAGTATGGATACAGATGGATTCATCAAAGTACTTGCGGATGCCGAGAATGATGAAATACTCGGCGTTCACATGATTGGACCACGCGTTGCGGATATTATCGGAGAAGCTGTTGTGGCAATGGAGTACAGAGCCAGCGCAGAAGACATCAGCAGAATGAGTCACGCCCATCCGACGTTTAGCGAAGCTTTGAAAGAAGCTTGTTTAGATGCAACAGGCAAGCGCGCACTGAATATGTAAACTAAAATCATTCGAGTTTGTTAAAGATGTGTTGCACGTGCAGCACATCTTTTTTATACCATGAAAACAGGAATACTGCTCATCAACTTAGGAACTCCGGACAGCCCTTCTACAGGTGATGTCCGAAAATATTTACGTGAATTTCTGAGTGATCCGGAAGTGATTGACATTAATCCTATAGGGAGATGGTTGCTGGTGAATTTGATTATCGCACCATTCCGTGCGCCAAAATCGGCCAAACTGTACAGCGAAATTTGGACCAAAGAAGGAAGTCCACTGTTGTTGTATGGCATTGAATTAAAAAACAAGGTACAGCAGGCTCTAGGTGAATCATTTGTAGTTGAGCTTGGCATGCGTTATCAATCACCTTCACTTGAATCTGCTTTTCAAAAATTAATTGCTTCCGGCGTTGATCGGATTGTTGCATTACCGTTGTATCCCCAGTACGCATCATCTACAACAGGTTCAACGATAACAGCAATTAATGAAACCTGTGCTAAATTAAAATGGGACATGTCGAAGCTTCACATCGTTGAGCGCTTTCACCATCTCGAGTCCTATAAAGAGGCATTAATTAAAACCGCAGCTAATTACAGTTACCGCGATTACGATCATGTAATCTTTAGTTTTCATGGTGTACCGCAACGACACATTACCAAAACGGACCAAAAACTCGGCAGTGGGCAATGTAAATTTGGCTCATGTTGTGAAACAATAAACGAGGGCAACAAATATTGTTATCGTGCGAATTGTGTTGTAACCGCTAATGATCTTGCTGCTGCATTGGCCATTCCGAAAGAAAAATATACCATCAGTTTTCAATCGCGCTTAGGACGCGACCCTTGGGTACAACCTTATTCCGACCAAACGATTATTGAATTGGGAAAATCCGGCAAAAAGAAACTGTTAGTTTTCTCACCTGCATTTGTTGCGGATTGTTTAGAGACCATTCATGAAATTGGTGTGGAATATGACGAACTCTTCCAAGAACACGGAGGTGAAGAAGTTACGCTTGTACCATCGCTTAATGTTGAAGACTTTTGGGTAGATGCCGTTGTAACAATTGTAAACTCCTGAAGATATAATTGGAAGAAAACCAAACGAGTATTTAGAACTAAATAATCCATAAAAACTACTTCACGTCCGCGTGATACAGATGAATAGAAAATCGTACCAGAGTATGATATTATTCGAATTCCAAGAATTCTAATTGGTAAAAGATGATTCTCTTAGGTAGTTGGACAGTAGATTTATTCTATCAAACTTAATTATAAATTACAACGTTTAAATATGTCTTTTAATCAATGGTTACTATATCAGACAGACAAATTCTACGCATGTAAGTGACCAGTTTAAACGTGCACCGCAATGCGATGTAGCTACACATATTTTATTATCGGGATGACCTGAAACCTCATAATCATGCAATTCGGTACATTTGAACAATATGTCCCTGTCGATTTGTAAAAAAATACACAAAGACCAATGATAACGTGCTTGTTGGAACTTGATCAATTCAGAAACGTGTACGTAGGAAGAAATGCTTCTGGTTGGTTAATTGCTGTCGGTAATAACGAAATAAGCATAACCGATGAATTTATTGGAACCTGGTCCTTTGGTCACATTACCTACGACTACAAAAACGAAATCGAGGCTTTACAATCTAAACAACAATCCGCTTTTCGATTTCCGAATCTTAGTTTCTTTCAACCTGAAGTGGTCGTCTTGTTGAAATCGAATGATATTGAAATTTTATACAGCTCTAATCCGGCCTGTGAAAAAAAATTAATACGTGCGCTTAATAAAAGGGCTCCATTAAAATCTTATAACCTTAATAGCAGAAACATTGTTGCTTTATCGACAAAAGGAGAATATTTGCAAAACGTCCGAAAGTTGCTTCACCATATTCAACAAGGCGACATTTACGAAATCAACTATTGTATCGGGTTTCGTTATAACGGAACAATTGATCCGTACGCAACGTTCAGCAAACTATGGGAGCTAACCGAAGCGCCATTTTCTTGTTTCTATAAACGCGACAATCAATTTGTTCTATGCGCTAGTCCGGAACGTTACATCTGCAAAACCGGTTCTACATTGATTTCTCAGCCTATAAAAGGCACAGCCGCTCGTTCAGAGAATAAAGAAATCGATATTCAACACAAGAAGGAATTGCAATCCAACTCGAAAGAACGCGCGGAAAACGTCATGATCGTGGATATCGTTCGCAATGATCTTTCGCGCATTGCACAGCGTGGTTCCGTTCGTGTTAAGGAATTATGTAAAGTGTACAGTTATAAAACGGTGCATCAGATGATTTCTACCGTAGCTTGCGAGTTAAAACCGGATATTATGTTTAAGGATATTATCCACGCTACTTTCCCAATGGGCTCCATGACAGGCGCACCTAAAGTACGGGCCATGCAGTTGGCTGATCACTACGAAAATTTTCAAAGAGGAATGTATTCCGGAACGATTGGTTATATAGCTCCCAACGGTGATTTTGATTTCAACGTTGTCATTCGTGCCATCGTGTATGATCGCGAAAAACAAATTGCGGAGTTATATGCAGGCTCCGCAATTACAGCTAATTGTAATCCTGAAAAAGAATACGAAGAGTGCCTGCTGAAAGCGCAAAGCATGATTCGTGCTTTGAATTGAAGTATTTTAGTGGTGTGAATCTCGAACTCGCTATTACTGCTCTGTTAGGTAAATATTCGTCAAGCGGAATTAAATCGTCATGTGTAGTGGCTATTAGCGGTGGCGTTGATTCGACAGTCCTACTGGTTGCCGCTAAAAGTGCGGGAGTTCCCATTGTCGCTGCACACGTCAACTACGGCTTAAGAAATTCTGAATCGAATGAAAATCAAGAATTCTGTGAAGAACTTTGCGCGCGATTGCAAGTTCCTTTGTACACGATGAGATTATCACCGGAACAAAGTGAAGAATTAAAAACCGATAATATTCAGAATGCTGCACGAAAAATTCGCTATGATTTCCTGGAACAAGTTCGTCGCGAAAACGGTTGTGAATTCATATTAACGGCGCACCATTTTGATGATCAGGTTGAAACCGTAATCTATCGCTTATTGCGTGGATGGGGCTTAAAAACGTTACACGGCATTCGTTCGGTGCATGGAAAAATTTTACGACCGTTTCTTCATCTTGAAAAGAAAGACTTGATTGAATATGCGAATCAACATAAATTGAATTGGAGTTGCGATAGTAGCAACCAAACGGATAATTACGACAGAAACAAAATCAGAAATCAACTACTACCGTTGTTGTATGAAGTAGTGCCTCATCAGCACCATGGCCTTAAACGCGGTGTACAGATAATTAGTACGGAATCTGAAATCATTGAAGAATGGTTAAGAGAAAGAGAACAAGAGTGGATTGAAAAACGTCATGATGTGTACATTATTAAAGAGGCGTGTTTGAGATGCGGGCAAAAGGGCGTGTATTTTCTTAGTCACTTCCTTGCTCCTTGGGGATTCAGTTTCGCACAATGTGAGTTGATTCCGAAATTGATTGATGCTGAGAACAACAAGTCTGTGATGACTACGAGTTATCGCCTAGTGAAACGAAATAATGAGTTAATCTTAGAACCAATTTCCACATCACAAAAGGTGGTTCAAATCAGAACCGAGCAAGTGCAGATTCATGAAGTTGATTTAACCGATATGCAAAGTGGCTGGATGGACGCAACAAAAATTTCGGGCGAATTGCACGTTGAAAATTTAAGTGAAGGGTGTCGCATGGAACCATACGGACTGAACGGAAGCAAATTAGTCTCTGACATTTTAAATGAAATGAGAATACCTCAGCATAACAGAGCAAACTATCCGCTGTTATTTGATCAACGAGGTGTTGTTTGGATTCCGGGCTACCGTATTGCCGAACGTGTTAAAATCGATCGTGATGTTACGACAGTTGTAATAAGAGCATACGTGCATGAATAACGAAGAGATATTATTCCAGGAAACACAATATGCCGGCACCAATCGCCATTCTTTAATCCGTCGTTTGGTACTCGCCGTGTTCTGTTTTGTGGCCTATTACTGGTCGGAACATCCTGAACCTGTAGATCTCGACTTTTTTCAATTGGGAGAATATCCCGGTGAAGACTATTCGGGCAAGATATTCTTCTTGTTAGGGTTAGTGATTCTTATTGTTAGCGTGGTACTCATGTTTGTAAAACATTTTACGACAACCGTGCGATCCGGAGCAATTTACCTTGAAAGCCTTTGGACATCAAGAAAAGTACGAATCGACCTCAACAGTGTCGAATCGGTTCGTAAAATCATTCTTAAAGCCTCGGTTCTCAATCGTCCCGTATACAACCTGCATGCATCCGGTAAAATTCGCTTTTACACACACGGGCATGAAGCTGTGGAGCTGGTAATGAATGATGGTTTGACGTACAGGATTGGCACTCAACGCGCCGGAGAGTTAATGCAATTACTCCGAAAATTGAAAAAAAATGTAAACGAAGGAAACTAAAGCCCGAAGCGTTCGTAGAACGTATCTAAACACACACACCCATGAATGCTGCATCTAACTCACCCATCTTTATAGAAAAAGAGGCGGTTCGTGAACTAACGTTTCCTAACGCCGAGGTTTTATCATCGACAGAAGATCGTCGAAGAAGAGACAGTGAATTAAATAGGGCGTTAGTGCTCGGAAATATGGACAGAAATAAGGTTCGGATCATTTTTAGTGATGATGAAGGCAAAAAAATGATTGAAACCACCATCTGGGCTGTCACTCCGGAGCGTATTATCCTGAAAAGCGGCATGATGATTCCGGTAAACCGAATTCATGAAATTGTGACTTAATTCAGGTTACTAACATAGTTTTGTGAATAATTTGTAACTTTATATCGTCAGATGTCGTTACAGTTAGTCCAAATACGGAAACAAACTATGTCACAGCCCCACACCCAAAGAAATCGTAAGCGATTTTTTTTATCATTAACGTTTGTTGCATTAACGCTTTCACTCACCTCTTTTAAGGTACAACGCGATCGTATGAAATGCGATTGGTCGGCCATGGTGGTTGCTTTGCCTAATAATGAAGCTGAAATTCGCTTCACATGCAACATCCCCGCAGGTTGGTTCATCTATTCCAAAAACATGTCGGAATTTGATGGACCACTGCCAACATCAATTGAAATAGATCCTTCCGGTCATTTTGAGTTAATCGGAGAAATGACGGAATCGGGCAGCTATGTTAAATGGATGGAGCCCTCTTACAACAAAGAGGTGACATGCCTTCAAAAACAAGCTCGTTACACCCAAAAAATTAAAATCAATACTACAGATCCTTTCCAAATTAAAGCATCAGTAAACTATATGCTGAACAAAAAAGGAGACATCTTGCAACCGGACGATGAAAATGTAATCATTACCGTAAGCGGATTGTAATATCACTAAACTTCACAAAAGGGTTGCACGAACTGCAGCCCTTTTGCATTTTCTGACGTTTCCTTTACAATAAGGTATTTAAACAACCGCCCACAACCGATAATACTTATTTTTGACCTTTAATTGATTCTAAATTATGAAGCGATTCGCATATTCCTCCAAGTATTTTTTTCTGTCAGTATTCGGCTTATTCACGATAGCCGCTTTTGCTCAACCTAAGCAGCATGTTGCGTGGTCATACTCGGTTAAGCAACTTTCCGATTGTGAATTTGAATTGCAGTTTAAAGCAACAATTGAAAAAGGCTGGCATTTGTATTCTCAAATTCCGGTAGATAACGGCCCTTTACCCACTGAATTTCTTTGGGATAAAAGCGCAGATTATGAATTGGTGGGAAAAACATCAGAACCCAAACCAATTGAAAAACCCGAACCGGTATTCGACAATCAGGTGATCAAGTATTTTGAGGATGTTGCTGTGTTTAAACAAAAAATTCGCGTTAAAACAGATAAAGAATTTTCCATAACCGGAGCAATTGACGGCATGGTTTGCAACGATGGTGCGTGCGTTAACTTTTTTCCTCAACCTCAATTTAAGTTTACGGTAAAAGGGAAACCATGTGCTGCAGGAACAGGACAAACCATTCCTGTGAACGGCACAACCGGATCTGTGGCAGGCTCCAACGGAGCGTCGGGATATTGCGATAGCCTACAAGCTGTAATTGCTGCGCTACAGGGAAGCGATTCCTTAGACACCAATGCAACCACAGCGGACACTGCACAATTGTCAGGAATGGCAACAACTGATACAGATTCCGAAACACCGGCACCTGCAACACTAAATGAAGGTTCCAGTATCTGGACCGCATTCGGTGGCGGATTTCTGGGAGGATTATTAGCATTGATTACTCCTTGCGTTTTCCCGATGATTCCGATGACGGTAAGCTTTTTTACCAAGCGTGCAAAGGATAGAAAGAAAGGGATTCGTGATGCGATTATTTATGGTTTATCCATCGTTGCAATTTATGTTTCATTAGGACTTTTGGTAACTCTTGCAACAGGCGATCCTCAAGTGCTGAATCAGCTTAGTGCGAACATCTGGTTTAACCTGATCTTCTTCGCAGTATTTATCGTTTTTGGTGTATCGTTCTTGGGTGCATTCGAAATTACATTGCCGTCATCCTTTGTAAATAAAGTGGATGCCGCTTCCGATAAAGGAGGATTAATCGGAATATTTTTCATGGCGTTTACGCTCTCTCTGGTTTCCTTTTCTTGTACAGGTCCGATTGTTGGAACAGCATTAGTACAAGCTACTCAGGCCGGGATCACGGGTCCGCTGTTTGTGATGTTGGGCTTCAGTATCGCATTAGCATTACCATTTATGTTGTTTGCACTATTCCCGGGTTGGTTAAGTTCTTTACCAAAATCGGGCGGGTGGTTGAACTCTGTTAAAGTAGTGATGGGTTTATTGGAATTTGCATTAGCACTGAAGTTCTTATCGAACGTTGATTTATCTTATCACTGGGGCATTGTAACACGTGAGGTATTTATCGCAGTATGGGTGGTATGCTTCAGCTTAATCGGTTTTTATCTTCTAGGAAAACTCAAATTCTCGCACGACAGTGATTTACCATACATCAGTGTACCACGTATTGTTTTTGCAATTATTACCTTCTCATTCGTGATATATATAACGCCGGGTATGTGGGGCGCACCTGTTCGTGCACTTAGCGGGATTTTACCTCCTGCATATTACAGTGAGAACGCGGGAACATTTGCCGGTGGCAGTGGAAGCAAATCGGGAGAAGATGCGTTGCCTGAAGGTGTTGATCCATCGCACTGTCCGTTAAATCTGAATTGTTTTCACGATTACGATTTAGGACTGGCCTACGCTAAGAAAGTGAACAAGCCTATTTTCGTAGACTTCACCGGATACAATTGCGCGAACTGTCGACGCATGGAAGATAACGTATGGCCTGAGCCGGATGTATTAACACAGTTGCAAAAAGATTACGTGGTAATTTCTTTGTATTGTGATGACAAAAAAGAATTGCCGGAAGACAAGAAATATACAACTAAAGACGGTGTAAAGATCCGCACGTGGGGTAATAAATGGAGTCAGATGCAAATTGACCGTTACGGCTCCAACGCGCAACCGCTTTATGTGTTATTAGACCACAACGAAAAAACATTGCTGCCTCCACAACCCTATACTCCAGACGCAAACGAGTACGCGAATTTCTTGAGAAAAGGAAGCGCTAACTTTAAGAAGAGTAGCGGCAACTAGCCCGGACGACGCAATTCGAAATTCTTACCGAGATACACACGACGCACTTGTTCATCAGCGGCGAGTTCTTCGGCGGTACCTGCCTTAAGAATAGATCCTTCGAACAATAAATAGGCACGATCTGTAATAGATAGTGTTTCGTGTACGTTATGATCAGTAATCAAAATGCCGATGTTCTTGCTCTTCAGGCTGGCAACTACACTCTGAATATCTTCTACCGCAATAGGATCAACACCCGCAAAAGGTTCATCCAGTAAAATAAATTTCGGATCCCATATTCGTGCGGATATGTTGCAAGCCAAATTCATCCAACAAACTTTCCAATTTATTGGCTTGTTCCCCTGCCGTTAACTTGGTCATTTCCAATATTGCTTTGATGTTGTCTTCAACTGACAACTTGCGAAACACAGAAGCTTCCTGTGCCAGATAACCAATACCTAACTGCGCCCGACGATACATCGGCTCGCGTGTAATTTCAATATCATCCAAAAATATTTTTCCTTCGTTCGGCTTAATCATTCCCACAATCATGTAAAATGATGTCGTCTTCCCTGCTCCATTCGGGCCCAACAACCCGACGATCTCGCCTTGTCTTACGCGTATAGAAACATCCTTTACGACTGTGCGCTTTTTATATTTCTTTACCAAATGATCCGCTCCTAAAATCATAATTCCAATATCAGAATAACACTTGTAAAGATACGCGGATTCCGAAAGGCTTAACACGCGGCTGATCCAAGTAACTCAATCGCCAAAATGCATCAACGCGGAAGAATCGGAAAATATTTTCAATACCTGCTCCTGCTTCCATATATGGTCCTTTGTTCAAGGTGAATAAGGAGTTCGGAAATAACAGTGCATCGTGATTAACCTGAGAAACTGTTCCATACAGCGCCCGGAATGACGCCACCTCACGCCATTTCAACTTTCGCATCAACGGAATTTTATTCAGAAAAAATCCATCGAAGTGATGAATTAAAATTGCAGAAGCATACTGATCACTGGCAAATTCGTAATAATTCATCATGTTGTACGCGGTGCCATCATACACGTATGTCTCGTTACCCGGATGCAACACCATTAAAGGGAAAGGCACGACGCCCCAAATTTTTCCGGCTTCTAAAATGTAATTCAAATAACCGATCGGATTAATTCGTACACGGTCATCCACATTAATACTCAAACGTTGATACGTGTATTCACTATTAAACACACCTTTTAGTCCTGAAGTATAATTCATCTGAACAATTGGCCAGTATCCACCAACTGGGACTCTCGTAAATACACCTTCCACATATTTTTCATCGTGACACCAACGCACCTTCAATTGAATCTCTGTTGTAGTGATACCTGACTCATAAGCTGCAGTGTTGTCGGGTAATGGACGAACAAATTGAGCTCCATTAAGTGGAAACATATTTCGGTTTACAAATGAAGTACGCACATTAAGTCCCGAACGAATATCCCGTTCGTACCACAATTCATAATGCTCAACCCGTGTCATGTTGGTCAACGGAGTTCTGCGGAATAACGTAGCCATGATGTTATCGTTAGAGAACGCATTGGAACTTAAACCCAGAATTTCGTAATCGTTTTTGTAGGTACCGCCAACCATTTGTCGCGGTTTCTTGGTGATGAACGATTTGAAAGAAGCGCCGTATTTAAATTCATGGTCGGTTAAACCATATGCCGCATATCCGCTAAGTTCAACCCATTTACTGAAAGCATTGGATGTTCTTCCTCCTACACGCAATCGCACGCCTTCAATTTGGTTGTAGCTAACAGTTTTATGCCATGGCCCGTATTCTATTGGTCCGATAATTTTATAACCTGAATACAGTGTAATCACCAGATCTTCCCATGTTTTATAAATAGGCAAATTCTGAATGGAATCTACCATATCGTAAATGCCTTGTTCTTTGCCGGTTAACGAATCGTGACGTTGCGCAACCCAAAAGCTATCATTACGATTTTCTGCACCTTGTTCAACAATTAAGTTGTCCGTTCGTGTATAGAACTCCTGTTCCCGGGGAGCATTCACTTTATAATTCTTGTAGGAAGTAGTTTTTCTGCCATAAAAGCCCATTTGTTTATCGGCTATTGCAAAATCCGCGATGATCTTCTCCTTGCGTAGCATCCAACTTCCCGCGTCATCACTAAACTCCTGAATAATATAAAACGCCTTAACATAATTAAGATTCGCATCTTCCACTACACTCATCTGTAACTGCTTCACGGCGTAACTGGAATCGGCAATCCAGATATTTCCTTCAAATAATAGTTCCTGTTTACGCTTCGGTTTAAACTGAATTTGATAGCACCAGTGTTCACCGATGTACATACTATCTACCAGATAATATTTATAAAACAAAGTACCGTTATTAGAAACAGGACTAACGAACAGCTTATTGAATAGTAAAATATTGTTATCGTAAATATTAATGTTCTGATACATTTCTCCCGTAAACTGAGAAACGCTGGCGTCCTGAACTCCGGAGACTTTAGACCCTTTAATTATTTCCTTTTTCGTTTTCGGGTTTTTCAAATAATAAAAATCGGAGACACTTTCACTGAAAAATATGGGAAGATTCGCTTTCTCTGTTGGATTGGTGGTATCGATGTTATCAAACACAAATTTCACCGGACGCATGACTTTACTTTTCTTAAAGTCGTCTGTGATGTTATTTAAATCAAATTCCAGTTTATTATAGATCTCGCACTGATATGCATCTAATCGTTCCTTATCGTTTTTGTATTTGTTGGCGTGAACTTTCTTTAACAGCGTGATTGCCGGATTTTCACCCGGCAGAATTACAACTTCATTTAGTTGCACAGAATTAGGAGCAAGGCCGATATTAATTTGCTGCGTTTTGCCCGGTACAATCTTTAGTGTTGTCGGTTTATATCCGATATACATGGCTTTGATCGAATCTACCCGCACTTCAGTAACGATAGTATAATTTCCATCTACGTCAGAAATTCCGCCCACCTTGGTGCCTACCAAAATGATATTCACAAACGGCATGGGCTCGTTTGTTTGGGTGTCATAAATTTTCCCTGAAATACGGGTAGTTTGCGCGCTTGCCTGAACAACAAAACACGCGCAAATAAAAAGACTTACTAATCGAAACAAATTGGGGGATAATCTCACATTTAAAGTTACGGAAACTTTTGTG
The DNA here is from genome assembly GCA_021299855.1 of Bacteroidota bacterium. Taxonomy (GTDB): domain Bacteria; phylum Bacteroidota; class Bacteroidia; order Palsa-965; family Palsa-965. The sequence continues at coordinate 46,571 of JAJTEY010000007.1, forward strand.
TGTTACAATTGGAATAACAAAAACTTATTGACGATTTTCCAATGCATCCCAAAACTCTACTGCGCGACGCGTATGCGGAATTACAATGGTTCCACCAACAATATTCGCAACGGAGAAAATCTCAAAAACCTCCGAGCGCGTTACACCTAATTGGAAACATTTTTCAAGGTGATATTTTACACAATCATCGCAACGCAACACCATTGAAGCTACCAACCCAAGCATTTCTTTTGTCTTTGCTGATAAAGCGCCATCCTGATACGTGTTCGTATCCAAATTAAACAGACGCTTCAATACCAGATTATCTTCTGCAAGAATACGCTCGTTCATTTTAGCGCGATAGGCGTTGAAGTCGTTCACTAATTCACTCATAATTATAAGTTTTGTTCAGCACGTTTTTTTTCCACGCGGGCAGCCACCAGAATGCTGGCTTCATACAAGACCCACAGCGGCATAGCTACCAGCATCTGCGTAAAAATGTCTGTAGTTGGAGTAATAACTGCAGATACGATCAGAATGACAATAAGTGCGTGTCGGCGATACTTGCGCATAAAACCCGGGGTGAGTATTCCGAATTTGGCGAGGAAAAATGCCAAAATCGGTAATTCGAAAACTAATCCCATCATCAGCACCAATGTAGTCATCACAGAGATGTACGAATCGATGGTGAAAATATTTTGGATGGACGGATCCACCTGATAATTTCCCAAGAAGTAAATGGCCATTGGAGCAACTATAAAATAGCTGAAGCAAACTCCCATCAGAAACAAACATGATGCATAAAATATAAATCCGCGAGCTGCGTTAATTTCCTTCTCCTGCAACGCCGGTTTTACGAATTTCCACAGTTCGTAAAGCAAGAACGGGAATCCGCAAATAATGCCGGCCACAATTGCTGCCCACATGTGCAACGTAAACTGACCGGTAACATCCGTATTCTGAAATTTAAAATCGAATTTGGTAAAACACAATGCATCACCCATGCCCCATGCTTGAGATATATTGCATAGTGTTTGATACGTCACAAACTGAGGATCGCGGGGACCAAGAATAATTTTTCCGAATAGAATTTCGGGAAACGCAAACGCTACTGCCGCGAAAATGAAAATTACCGCGGCACTTCGCACCAAATGCCAGCGCAATGCCTCCAGATGTCCCATAAAAGACATTTCACCCTTTTCCGCAGGCTCTGATTTTCCGAATAGTGCCATAATGCGTGTCAAAGATATCTTTTTCAACACATACTAATCCGCTTAACTGCGGGTAGCATTAGGTATTATTTCTAAATTCGACTATTTAACCGTTGGCCCTAAAACACATGATTAAATTTCTTCGACAGAACGTAGCTTTTGCTATTGCCTTTGTCATGTTGCAAGTGATGATTATCCTGGTTTACAGTAATCACTTTGACAACCCTTTTCACTTCGACGATTCACATACTATCGAAACCAACGCGGCCATTCGTGACCTTGGCAACTGGAAACGATATTTTACAGATCCTGCCACATCGAGCAGTTTACCGGCTAACCAGGCCTGGCGCCCGGGAGTTACCACGATTAATGCAATTGACACATACCTGAGTGGAGGAACTCCGGACTCATCGGTTTTTCACCGTAGTATTTTTATCAACTACCTCATGATCGGCTGGTTAGTTTTTGCAATACTTTATCAACTCCTGAAATGGTGTTTCCCTAACGGAAAAAACATGCTTTGGGCGGCGTTGCTGGGAACTGCGTTTTATATGCTGCACACCGCAAATGCGGAAACCATTAATTACATCATTGCACGTACGGATACACATTCTACGTTTTTTATTCTGCTGAGTATCTGGTTCTACTTGCTCGGCCGTCAGTACAGAAATTGGTACTTGTTTTTAATTCCGTTAGCGATTGGATTTTTGATTAAAGAACCTGCCGTTACAGTCGGCCCGATTTTGTTGGTTTTGGAATGGTTATTCCACAAGGAGCTGAATACAAAAGGCAAAGCGAAGTGGTATGTTGCTTCGGCGTTTGGCGCGGCTGTTTTTTTATTCATGATCGCACAAGCCAACACTGCGGAAACCTGGACTTCAGGCGGCGGTAAATGGTATCACTATCTCATTACGCAGAGTTTTGTAATTGTGCACTATTTCAACACCTGGCTCATTCCTGTCAATTTAAGTGCTGATACAGACTGGACACTTATTACCAATTTCTTTGATGATCGTGTTTTGGTGGGAGCTGCATTTGTTTTAGGCATGTTTTACATTGTTTGGAGATTACACGAACATGAGCAATTGCGTGGCGTTTCGTTTGGTATTGCGTGGTTCTTTCTTGCACTCGCACCTACAAGTAGCGTTTATCCGTTTGCTGAAGTGTTGAATGACCACCGAATTTTTTATCCGTTTATCGGTTTAACCATTGCCGGCAGCGTGCTGGTGGTGTATGTATTGCAACATGTTCAGGAAGCACGGAAAAAATTTGTAACAGGCGCTACAATAGCCTTGGTGCTACTAGTGATCATGGGTCATAGCTATGGAACTTATCAGCGCAATGAAGTTTGGGGAAGCGGAGAAACTCTATGGAAAGATGTAACTAAAAAAAGTCCCCGAAACGGCCGTGGTTGGATGAATTACGGCAATGCGCTCATGGCTAAAGGCGATATAAAAGGGGCTATTTCTTGCTACGAAAAATCACTGGAAATATATCCGAACTATATGTATGCGCATATTAACATGGGAATTGCGAAGGCGTTTATTAATGAAGACGTTGAGGCAGAAAAATATTTCAAACGATCCACAGAACTAGATGCCAGCAATCCGGAAGGTTATTACCATTATGGTAACTTTTTACTGAGAAAAGGGCGCATAGAAGAAGGACGTGCCTGGCTAATGCGCGGTTTGGAAATAAGTCCTGAACATGCACAGATAAAAGCAGCACTCGCTCCATTTGAAAGTGGACAGATTAAATCACCTATTGATATTGTTTTAGACAAAATCAAACAGGCTCCAACTCCGGAAAATTATGTTGAACTCAGCTTAGCGTATTACCAAGGCGGGCAATACATTAAATCTGCAGAAGCTGCACTGGAAGCAACAAAACTTAAACCGGATTATGGCATTGCATGGAACAACGTGTGCGCTGCGCACAACAAGGCCGGCATGTTCAAAGAAGCGATGGCTGCAGGTGAAAAAGCAGTTCAATTGCAGCCGAATGATCAGTTGGCAAACAATAACTACCAAGAAGCTGTTCGCCTCAACAAGTACTTCACAGAAAAGCAAAGTGAATTAGAAAAAACACCCAACTACAACGGTTATATTCAATTGCGTTTGGATTGGTATAATCAAGGGAATTATGAAAACAGTATTGCTGCAGCAGAGAAAGCAACTCAACTCGACGCCAACCAATTTGCAGGATGGAACAACATTTGTGCTGCCGCGAACAAAATTGGCTTATGGGATAAAGCAATTGCCGCCGGAGAAAAAGCTGTTGCGCTGGACCCAAATTCACAATTAGCGAAAAATAATTTAGCCGAAGCTCAACGCGGCAAAAACAAGGAATAACATTATGATCGTATTAGGATTTAATTGCTACGGACATGATTCTGCAGCGGCATTGATGATTAATGATGAAGTTGTATTTGCCGTTGAAGAAGAACGCCTAAATAGAAAAAAACATTTCGGCGGTGTACCCAAACACGCCATACAAGCGTGTTTAGACGCCGGTAATATTACGCTTGCCGATGTAGATCACATCGCATTTTTCTGGAAGCCTTCCATTTCGTATGCAAAGATTCCTGTGTATTTGTTAAAGTTTTGGGATAAAGTTCCGGCTTTACTTCGTGAGCAGCGCAGTTTCAATGTAGAAGAGAATTTAGGTATGTTGAATTACCTGAAAGATATGCGCAAATTGCCCGAAACATTGAAGGCGCTTTTTCCGTCACCTAAAGATTACAAATTCCAATTTCATACGCTCGAGCATCACTTCTGTCATGCAGCCAGTGCCTTCTTCCCTACTCCTTATGAAGATGCAGCAATCTTGACGATTGATGGCGCCGGTGAGTGGACGACCAGCATGTTGGCACACGGTAAAGGCAATGAGATCAGAAAAATATCAACCGTTGATACGCCTTATTCATTAGGCGCTTTCTATCAGGCGGTTTCGCGTCATCTCGGATTTAAACTCATCGAGGGTCCGGGTAAATTGATGGGACTTGCATCATACGGGCAACACGATTCGGATGCATATCAGAAAATGAAAAAATTGGTAAAACTGACCGATGATGGAGGCTTTCAACTTGACATGTCCTACTTCTGTTATCACTATACAAGGAAATCGGGTGTAACAAAAAAATTTACCGAGCTGTTCGGCCCTTCAAAAACAAAAGGAGAAGATTGGACGGATCATGAATTAAATGTGGCTGCCGCTGCACAGCATGTTGTTGAAGATGTGATTCTGCATATGGCACGACATCTGAAAAAAGTAACGGGATCTGAAAACTTGTGTATGGCCGGTGGTGTGGCTTTGAATAGTGTAACGAATGGTCTCATCGCTAAAGAAGGAATGTTTAAGAACATTTTCATTCAACCTGCAGCAGGAGATTCCGGCACTGCACTTGGAGCAGCATTATTGTTGAATCATGGTACGTTTAAAAGAAACCGTAAATGGATAATGGACACCGCTTTTTTAGGCCCAAGCTATGATGATGCCTCCATTGAAACTGCATTAACGAAACATCAACTGCCGTTCAAAAAAACAAAAGAACATTTCAATTTCGCCGCGAAGCAATTGGCTAAAGGGCATATTCTTGGCTGGTTTCAGGGCAAGATGGAATTTGGTCCACGAGCTTTGGGCAACAGAAGTATTATTGCGAACCCGACTGTTGCAGAGATGAAGACGATACTGAATGTACGCGTAAAATTCCGCGAAGGATTTCGTCCGTTTGCAGCAATTGTGTTGGAAGAAGATTGCGGCAAATACTTCGATAGCGATTTCCCGAATCCGTACATGTTGTTAGTATATAATGTACGACCGGAGTATTTAGGAAAGTTGCCTTCCATTACACACGTCGATAACAGCGTTCGAATTCAAACGGTGAATCAAACCGAAAATCCGGAAATGCGCCAACTTTTGGAAGCGTTCAAAAGAGAAACGGGCTATAGCGTTTTGGTGAATACGTCTTTTAATATTAAAGGCGAACCAATTGTGGCTACACCTGAAGATGCTGTGCATTCTTTTGCACGTGCAGATATGGACTACCTGGTTATCGGTGATTATATCGTGGCTAAACCCGGCGATGAAAAAGCGCTGGAGACCGTTTAGTGCGGACGATGCGGCATTCCCTGAGGACGTCCTTCTGCGCCTTCTTCAGGAATTTTTCCGCTGAACTTTCTTAAATTGTAAGTAAACGTTAACATGAAATATTGTGTTAACACATCAGATCGTGTGTCTTCGATATACATTTCATTCACCGTTCTGTTAATCGCCGTGTTTTGTTTCAAAATATCGAACACTGTCAACTTTACTTCTGCTGCATTTTTCTTTAAAAACTTGTAAGCTATCGATGAATTCAACAACAGGAAATCATCATTAAAATCACTACCAAGCCCTGTGTACACGGTATAATTTCCTTCGCCGGAAATTACCACCTTCTTCATTAAAATAATATTAAACTTTGCCCCGGAGCTGTGATAAAAGAAGTTATTATCCTGCTGTGGCAATAACAAATTTTGCACAATGTTATAATTACCGTTCCAACTTAATGTGAAATCAATATCCTCACTCACGTTGCTACCGACAACCATTCCTGCCGTTATCACCTGATTTTTGGTAATATTTCTCATCCCGTTTACCAAACCCGGAGAATTATTATAGGTGTACCCCCAATTGATATTAACGTTTGATTTGATCGCTTTAATCGGTGTACTGAAAACACCGAATGTCATTGCCGACCAGTAACCACTAATGTTTACCGGAATTGTTAGTTGACCACCGGCAGGAACATTTATCCCGAATACAGTCGTATCCATTCCCGTTACCCAAATCGAATTACCGATATAATTATTGTTCAAAGAACCCATGGCCATCACGAACAAACTACGACCTGATTCTGAATCACTTTTACTGATTCGAGAAAAAACACGATGCGTGTATGATTGTTTCAATAACGGATTACCAATAGACAAGGAAAGCGGATTGGTGTTATTGATAACATTTTGCAATTGTGACACTGATGGCAACGATGTTGATGTTCGATAATTCACCCGAATGCTCATGGACTTATCCACTTTGTACGTGAACGTTGCGGTTGGTAAAAGAATTCGAAAAGTCCGATGAACGGATAATTCATTCGGGAATAGTTGATCGCTGTATAAATCCGTTTGCTGTCCGCGCAATCCGATATTGATGGTACGCTTTTCATCAGACCATCGATAATCTGTACCTACGCTTTGTACTGTTGTTCTGCTGTCAAAACGATTGGATAATATGCTGTCCAATGATGAATACGAATTCTGTAAAGAATCAAAATTTGAAGTTTCTTTATCCGAGCGATTGATAGACAACGTTGGATTATAAGTCCAAGAAATCATGCCTTTCTTTCCGGCTTTCTCCGTCCAGGTAAACGTTGGACTTACACTGTAGGCATTACTAAACGTGCTCGATTCCTGATCCAAAACTTCAACAGAATCAACAGTGCGATAAAAAGTATTTGAAGAATACAACCAACCATCACCGCGACGTTCGTTCAGATTGCCATCAATATCTGCAGTTAAGGTTCTTCCCGGCTTCTTAAACTTTCGGCGATACGTTAAATTACCATTGAGCTGCCAATAGAAATTATCCGACTCCTGACTATTCTGCAAGCTGCTGATTAATGCTGAAGGCAACGCGTTGACACCTGAAAAAGAATTCGTGTAATTACTTTGTTGTGTACTGAAACGCGGAGCAAAAACAATGGTATTCATCGAATCGACATTCCATTCCATCCGCAAACTGGCGCGGTGGTTCGCATTCACAGTACCTGTTAAACTATTCTGCACATATGTTTGCCCGTTATTTTCAGCGCTAAAAAATGCGCGTGACAAATCGGTGTTGACCGTGTTATCCGTTTGATTAAAAAAGTAACTCGCACTGATGATTCCATTTTTGCCAAGACTATCCGAATAATTAATTCCTGCAGCATGCGCAACGGTTAAACCATTTTGTTTTCCCTGCATGAAATCAGAGGAATTCCCACCACGTGAAAACCCGCGCCCACCGCCGCGTCCACCACCACCTGAAGTTCCCATAAAATCCTGAGTACTGAAATTCTGCTGATTAATATTATTCGATCCGCCTACGAGCGTGATGCGACGTGCATTTTTAAAGTTATTATAAGAAACACCGGCCTGATTACGATCATCGGTTCCATAGCCGGCATAAAACTTTCCAAATTCTCCATTGCCTTTCCCTGATTTGGTAACAATGTTCATCACCTTTTGTGTGTTACCGTCGTCAATTCCTGTAAAGCGCGATTGATCACTACGTTGATCAAAAATCTGGACTTTATCTACTACTTCTGCCGGCATATTTTTTAATGCAGCATTAGCATCATCACCAAAATATTCCTTCCCATCAACGGTTACCTTCGCTACGTTTTCACCCTGTGCTTTTACCTGCCCATTCTCTACGGTAACTCCGGGCATCTTTTTTACCAAATCTTCTGCATTCGCATCCGGATTCGTCTTAAATGCATTGGCATTGATTTCTGTGGTATCCCCTTTCTGCTGAACCCGAATCATGGTTTCCGTGATACGAACTTCCCCAAGTAATTTATCATCGGCAGAAACGATTACTTGTCCCAGATTTACAGTATCTGCGTTAACGACAATTAATTTACTAAAGGAAATACCGACGTATTTGATTCGAAGATTGTAGGTATCACGAGCAACACCTTGTAACGTAAAAAATCCTTCTACATCAGTCGAGGTTCCTGCAATAACTTTATTCGTATCGTTACTTGCAAATAACGCGACAACCGCACCCGGAACCGCACTGGTATCCTTCAAGTCAATAACTCGGCCGGAGATCTGTTGTGCAAATGTGCTCAGAACAGGAAAGAGGAAAAGCAGGAGGAGAAAACTGCATTTTTTAATATTCATGTTACGCGAAGATACCGAGTTGCGGGCGATTTGACCCGGATTTTGGACGAATTAACCGTAGAAGAATAAGTCGGGGTGGCGGGACTCGAACCCACGACCCCCAGCACCCCATGCTGGTACGCTAGCCAACTGCGCTACACCCCGAACTATTTCTAATTAAAACGAACGTTTGCTGCAACAATTCGTAACACGAATTCGACGAGCAGCGGTCAAAGGTAAAAAAGGGATTGTTTTGTACAATGCGAAACAACAGCGCCTGTCATCTGTTAACAGCTAAGACCAACCCTTTTGAGTACTTTTGCAACCTATTAAATGCAACACACACACATGAAATACGCTTTTTCCATACTTGTTACAATAACTGTTCAATTGGGAGTTTCTTCCCTAGCGCAGGCACAGAACAAGAAATATACGATAAGCGGCTACGTTAAAGATCAAAGTTCCGGCGAGGCATTAATTGGTGCAACCGTTTCCATCCGCCAACCTTTAAAGGGAACTGTTACTAACAGCTATGGCTTCTTTTCTATAACCGCTGATACGGGAGCATACACACTGGTAGCGTCATACATTGGTTTACAGCCTGATACGATGCAGATTAATTTGAATAAGGACATTTATCTGGAAATTAAACTTAAACCACGTGAACTAAAAACCATAGTTATTTCAGATGAAAAGGGCGATGAAAATGTGAAAGATTCGCGTATGGGTACTGTGCAGATGGACATGAAACAAGTAAAACAACTACCCCAATTTATGGGTGAAGTGGACATCCTAAAGACGATTCAATTATTGCCCGGAGTGAAAGGTGCAGGTGAAGGCAATTCCGGATTTTACGTGCGTGGCGGAGGACCAGATCAAAATTTGATTTTACTGGATGAAGCAACAGTTTATAACGCGGGACATTTGTTCGGTTTCTTCTCGGTTTTTAACGGTGATGCAGTAAAAGACTTAACTCTTGTAAAAGGTGGTATGCCGGCACAATACGGCGGACGATTAGCTTCCGTGTTAGACATTACCATGAAAGAAGGGAACAGCCAGAAATTTGAAGTAGATGGAGGCATTGGTGCAATTTCTTCGCGTTTAACCGTTCAGGGACCAATAAAAAAAGACACTTCATCGTTCATTATTTCAGGACGTCGTACTTACATCGATGTATTGATCAATCCGTTTATTAAGGAGTCGTCTCCATTCAAAGGATCCGGTTACTACTTCTTTGACTTAAACACGAAGTTTAACTGGCGTATCAATGATAAGAACCGCATTTTTCTGAGCGGATATTTTGGACGCGATGTATTCTCCTTCAACAATGCAGATTCAGATTTTCTGGTTACAATTCCTTGGGGAAATGCAACAACATCATTACGATGGAATCACTTAATCGGTCCGAAATTATTTGTGAATACTACTGCAGTATTTTCGGATTATAAGTTTTCATTTGGTGCAGAACAAGATGGATTTGAATTCAAATTGTTTTCCGGAATTCGTGATTACAACTTAAAGACCGACTTCTCGTACATACCAAACAGCAAGCACTATGTGCGTTTCGGAGCCAATTATACATGGCACATTTTTACGCCTAACAATGTTTCCGCAAAACAAGGAGAAACGGAATTTGATTTGGGCGGATTGAAAAAACAATATGCGCATGAAGCCGGTATTTACATTAACGACGATTGGGATATTACAGATCGTATTCGTGTTAGTCCCGGATTACGCTTTTCTTACTTCATGCAAGTTGGACCTTTTGATCGTTACCTAACTGATGTTACAGGACGTGTTACAGATACGATTTCGTACGGCAGAGGCGAAAAAGTGCAAGACTATTACGGAATTGAACCTCGAATCAGCGTGCGTTTCATTACTGACGAAAACTCCTCCGTAAAAGCATCGTTTACTCAGAACTATCAATATGTGCATTTGGCAACTTTATCACCAATTTCTTTACCGACTGATATTTGGGTGCCATGTTCGGATGTGGTGAAACCGCAAATCGGAAGACAGTATGCATTAGGATACTTCAGGAATTTCCTGAACAACACGTATGAAACTTCAGTTGAAGTGTATTACAAAAAAATGCTCAATCAGGTTGAATTCGCACCGGGAGCATTGCCTGAAGACAACGTCAATAACAACACCGATAACAGTTTCGTTTTCGGAACAGGCGAATCGTACGGCGCAGAATTTTTTGTCAAGAAAAGAACCGGAAAACTAACGGGATGGATTGGCTACACTTTGTCGTGGACTACAAGAACATTCCCTGATATTGAAGACGGCAGAGTGTTTTATGCGCGTTATGATCGCCGTCATGATGCATCAGTTGCGTTATCGTACGAGCTCAATGATAAATGGACGTTCGGATCCATCTTCGTTTACGGAACAGGTAATGCCATAACACTTCCGGTATCTCGTTATTTGATTGAAGGAGAAATTGTGCCGGAATACGGGCCACGAAACAGTTTCCGTATGGCGCCTTATCATCGCTTAGACATTTCCGCAACATACACCTGCAAAGAGAAGAAGTTGTTCCATCGTTTGCCGTATCGCAGCAGCTGGAATTTCTCGGTGTACAATGTGTACAATCGTCGCAATCCGTATTTTATTTATTTCGATAATGAAGGCAGTGTTGCAGAAGGAAACATAACGGTTAAGGCCAAGCAGGTTTCCCTCTTCCCTATTCTTCCATCCGTAACCTGGAACTTCCATTTTTAAGCGCCATGAAAAAATTACTGATCATCATACTACCCGCGTTATTACTGTTCTCCTGCGAACAGGAAATTACTGTTGACTTACCCGAAGTAGAACAACGCATTGTTATTGACGGTGGGATTTTTGCCGGAGAAAATCCCTTTGTTGCGGTAACACGCAGCGCAGGATATTTCGATCCGATTGATTCTGCATCGCTTGCCAATTATGTTGTTACCAATGCTATTGTTATTGTCAGCGACGGCAGCATTACTGATACGTTAACGCTAACGTTTGATCCGAATTTACCAGTTCCGCTCGTGTACAAAAGCACACTCATCACCGGACAAGTAGGTCGCACATATTTTTTAACTGTTATCGCCGACGGACAAACCGTTACTTCCGAAACGACAATTCTAAACCCCATTGCACTGGATAGCGTATGGTTTGAACCTGACCGTCCAGGTGACAGTCTCGGGTTTTCGTGGGCTCGTTTAACAGATCCTGCCGGTTTTGGCAATGCGTACCGTTGGTTTGCAAAACGCAGTCAGGATGCACGCTTCTTAACCTCATTCGGAAGTACATTCGACGATCAGTTTGTGGATGGAAAAACATTCGACTTTGCATACATACGTGCAGTTGAAGACGGATCAACAGCTCCGGAAGATAACAATCGTGAACGCGGCTATTACAAAATAGGCGACACCGTTATTGTGAAGTTCTGCACCATTGGCGTGAATGAATCTGATTTTTTCAGAACCCTCGAAACTGAAGTTGCCAATAACGGAAATCCTTTTGCAGCTCCGGGTGTGATTAAAACCAATATCAGAAACGGATTGGGCATTTGGTGCGGTTATTCTCCGGCATACGATACCATCATTTGTCAATAAAAGACAACAATTCGTTGAATTCGCATTATTCACAGTGTGATTTCCATCACATTGCGTGCCCATTATATGTGTAATTTTGTACCCGCAAATCAGTACGAATTTTAACACACCAAAAATATGAGCACACCGGAAAAAGTAAATTGTTTGATCATCGGTTCAGGTCCTGCAGGTTATACTGCTGCTATTTATGCTGCACGCGCCGATTTAAAACCTATGATGTATATGGGTCCGGAGCCCGGCGGACAACTAACTACCACCACAGAAGTAGAAAATTATCCGGGATTCCCGCACGGCGTTCAGGGTCCTGAAATGATGGAATTGTTTAAGAAACAAGCCGAACGATTCGCAACCGATATCCGTTATGGTTGGGCCACCAAAGTTGATTTTTCGGGACCTGTACATAAAGTTTGGGTGGATGACGGAAAAGTGGAGATTCATGCAAACACCGTAATCATTGCTACCGGAGCATCAGCAAAATGGTTGGGATTAGAATCCGAACAAAAATATCGTAGCATCGGCGGTGTTTCCGCCTGTGCCGTATGTGATGGATTCTTCTATCGCGGAAAAGACGTAGCAATCGTTGGTGCAGGTGATACTGCAGCAGAAGAAGCCACTTACCTGGCAAAATTGTGCAACAAAGTGTACATGATTGTTCGTCGCGAAGAAATGCGTGCTTCAAAAGCTATGCAACACCGTGTATTGAATACCCCAAATATCGAAGTGTTGTGGAATACGGATACGAAAGAAGTTTTGGGTGATGACAAAGGCGTGAATGCTGTGATTGTAACTAACAGCAAAACGGGTGAAGATCGCAAACTTGACGTGTACGGATTCTTTGTTGCAATTGGTCATAAACCCAACACTGATGTATTTAAGGATTGGTTGGAAATGGACGAAGCGGGATACATTAAAACTATTCCTGGAACATCCAAAACCAACATAGAAGGCGTTTTTGCCGTAGGTGATGCGCAGGATAAAGTATACCGTCAGGCAGTTACTGCCGCCGGCAGCGGATGTATGGGTGCATTGGATGCTGAGCGTTATCTGGCATCAAAAGGCATTCACTAATGCGTTTATAACAATATTAATTTGCCCGCCTCGTGCGGGCTTTTTACTTTTAAGAAATAATTCCACTTCCCCGTGAATAATCGAATCCTGTTCGCTCTGATTGTTTGCCTATTTTCTGCAGGTGGACTTTTCGCGCAATTGGGCAAGCAAAAAAATCTCGTTACGTTTTATCTTTTCGAAAACGTGTACGATTCTACCATGGGTATCGACATCTACGACAAGCTGATCAAACAGATGGCCGGAGACTCCATTCGTTATACACCGAAAGGTTATGTCTGTCAGGGAAACTGGGAAGATTATTACAAAAGCGGAGCGGTTATACACCTGGGGTATTATGTAGACGGACAATTACAGAGCTTCAAAAATTTTTACGAAAACGGCCAGGTAGAACGTGAGTTTAAATCGTTGGATTATACCCGTTATCAGATGGTGTTGTATTATCCGGACGGAAAAGTTCGATCGGATATTATTTACTATCAAGGCGAACCTCAAATCACGAAAGAGTATTTCCCTAATGGCAATCCTGAAATACTGGAAGAGTTTGCTAAGAAAAACGAATACCTGATGTATAGAACGTTGTATTTTGAAAACAACAAGATGCAAAGTGATACGAGATTGGTAGATCTTAAGAAAAAACGATACTCGCATAAAGAATATCACGAAACCGGAAACCTGATGGAAGAAGGAACGCTCGTGTATTACGAAGAAGTGGACAATTTCCTCAAAGAAGGAACATGGAAAGTGTACGATGAAAACGGGAAGCAAATCGCTACGCAAGTGTGGTCGCGCGGGCAATTAGCGGAAGAAAAGAAGTTGTAGTTATTTCTTGTGACGTAACTTCAATACGTCGATGACATCCTCCAATACAATCAGCCCAACATTTTCCTCATCACTTCTTCACCATCAGCACATGCAGTACTTCTTGTGTGCCACGAATTTGAATCAGGTATAAACCCGCTTGTAAATTTCGGATATCCAATTGTTGCGTCCATTCGGTTTCGGTGATGGTAACAAACGACTCTTGCCAAACTATCTGACCCAATGTATTGATGATACTGATGTGTAATTCTGC
>JAJTEY010000008.1 GCA_021299855.1 Bacteroidota bacterium
GGCTATTCGCGGCACAGGGCTTGCATTTTTACCGGTATAACTTAATAGAAACGGAGGATAGCTCTATGAAAACGATTACCAGAACTTTTGTGATGTGGGCGGTGTTATTTATTTCACTGATGTGCGTGTATCAATTGCGTGCTCAGCAATCGGAATTAATATTGAAGACTCAGAACAATCAATCGTTCCGTGCCTTTATCAATAATCAGCCGGTTGTGAATACCGGAAACGCGCAGGTTATTTCTAATCTTGCACCCGGACGACATCATGTGCGCATGATCTCTAATCCTCAATATAACGGAGCCGCATTTGTTTTGCCGGCGTTATTGTACGATGGATATGTGGATGTTCCCGCAAACACAAGAATGACAGCGATGGTCATTAATCTGGGTTTCATTCAGATTATTTTACAAGAACCATTATTCGGTGGAATTTTTCAGTCTCCGGGAATGCATCCTGCAGATTTTGAGATGCTGAAGCAAACCATCCATAATCAGTCTTTCGACAGTTCACGATTGTCCGTTGCAAAACAAGCGACGACTATGAATTATCTCAGTTCACGTCAGGTGTTTGAATTGTTGGAGTTGCTGACGTTCGAAAGTTCTAAACTGGAATTTGCTAAGCACGCTTACAATCGTACGGTTGACAGGAACAACTATTACGTAGTAAATAATGCCTTTACATTTTCGTCGAGTATTGATGAGCTGACACGATATATTCAAAACGTCCGATAATTTGTGGCACGGTTTATGAAATACAAGAGGTAAGAAATTATAACTGTTGCCGAACCGCTCTGCAACAGAAAAAGACACCGGGTTTTAGTAGCGTTTTTCCCGGTGGACTATTAACCCTGATGCAACAGCGTCAGGGTTATTTTATTTGTTGAGCAATTGCTTCAGCGCATCGTTGACCGTCAATAGCAGCAGAAACAATTCCTCCTGCATAACCGGCGCCTTCCGCACACGGAAACAAGTTGGTAATCTGAATATGATGCAAATTTTCACGATCACGTGGAATGCGCACCGGAGAAGAAGTTCTGGATTCCACACCGACAATGAGCGCTTCGTTGGATAAGTACCCGCGCATTTTTTGTCCGAAAGCGGCAAAGCCTTCCTGCAATCGTTTACCAATTGCCGCAGGCAGTAATTCGTGTAACGGTGCTGAGTGCACTCCCGGCTGATACGAACAATCCGGCAATGTTGCACTGAGTTTACCTTGCACAAAATCTTTGATGCCTTGTGCCGGCGCTGTTTGTGTTTTACCACCTGCTATCCATGCGGCACGCTCTAAATCTTGCTGATAACGCAATCCGCTTAAAGGTCCGTGTTGCGCGTAATTCTTTAACTCCAGCGAATCTACAGCAACCACAATTCCCGAATTCGCATACGGATTATTTCTTTTCGAAGGCGACCATCCGTTGGTAACCACTTCTTCTTGCGCAGTTGCACATGGAGCGATGATTCCACCGGGGCACATACAAAACGAATACACGCCTTTACCGTCTGCCTGATGCACCAACGCATAAGAAGCTGCAGGTAAATAATCGCGTAGCGTGTGTAATGCAGGACCGTTGCAGTGGTATTGAATACTGTCAATTAATTCCTGTCGGTGTTCTGCACGAACGCCCATCGCAAATGGTTTCGCCTCAATGGCAATTTCTTTGCGATGCAACAATTCGAAAATATCACGTGCGCTATGTCCCGTTGCTAATAGAACAGCGCTGCATGGAAAGTTTTTTACGGCATCTGTTGTTTGTGCAATGATGCTCTTAATTTTTCCTTGCTTCAGCTCGAAATCAATAACGCGTGTGTCGAAATGAACTTCACCACCGCAACGGAGAATATTCTCGCGCATGGCAGTAATTATTCCGGGTAGTTTATTCGTGCCGATATGCGGATGAGCTTCTGCCAATATCACTTCGTCTGCACCATGTGCAACAAATAATTCCAGGATGCTTTGCACATCGCCGCGCTTGTGCGAACGTGTGTATAATTTGCCGTCACTGTATGTTCCTGCGCCACCTTCACCAAAGCAATAATTAGAATCGGGATTGACGAGGTGTTCTTTATTAATTGCCGCTAAATCACGTCTTCTGCGACGAACATCTTTTCCGCGTTCTAAAACAATGGGTTTCAACCCAAGTTCAATCAGCTTCAATGCAGCGAATAATCCTGCAGGACCTGCGCCGATAATGTGTACCTCTTTTGCGGAGCTGACATCGCGAATTTGAAATTGGTATTGATGTGCAGGAACCGGTTCATTAATATACACTTCCAGTCGCACATTCACGCGAATAGTTCTGGATCTGGCATCAATACTACGTTTGAGAAGTTTCCACCCGTTCAGTTCATCGGTATCAATGCCCAAATGCTCGGCAACGGCTTCGTGCATGTTGGTCCGGTTGAACGCCTCTTGTGGCGTTAACACCAGATCAAGTTGTTGGATCATGATTTATCCTTCGAAGGTGAATGAAATAAGAAACACTTTTGATCGCAAACGATCCAGTGACATCGCGTAGATGGTATTGTCGGGAACAAGCAGGTTGCGCAGTCCAAGCGACATTTTTAATTCGATTCCGAATTTAAAATAGGGCAGGAAGAAATCTAATCCCGCACCGGCTTCATAACCGAAATCGTGTTTATATAATTTCACTACTTCTTGTCCGGGAACCGTATTTCGTGCATCTTTTTGGGATGCCAGATCCAGCGTGTATTTCATACCGCCAATCATATAAGCAGCAATATTGTTCAATCGTTTCGAACGGACTTTGAAGGATAGCGGAAAGTTCAGGAAAGTTGATTCCACACGCTTCACCATGTCAAAAGTATCTTGTCCTGCAAAGTGATATTCAATATTTCGTTCACCGAATGCTAAGTCGGGTGTGAAGCGTAACGTGAGGTAGTCGTGCAATCGAAGTTCAGAAACAATACCCAAGTTGAAACCGACTTCCGGAGAAGATAAAATGGTTTTCAACGAATCACCTGCAACAGCGCGAAGATTTTGAACCGACGTAATCAGGAAATTAGCCTGATTAATTCCGAGGAAAAATCCGAAGTGTAACGGATCGTGGTAATACTCGGGACGATTTTGTGCCGTGCGCTGTCCGAATGAAAATCCGGAAATCAAGAGTGCGAGAATTAAAAATCGGAAACGTTTCATGTTTCAAACATTAACGGGTCAAAGATAAAATTATTGCAACATCAAGCGTTCTTGGTGCCTGTGTATATAGAGGCGATACCGAAGGTCAATGGTTGCCAGGTGACATTAGAAAAACCTGCCTTTTTCATACGCTCCATAAAAGCTTCTCCGTCCGGAAATGCATTTACCGATTCGGGCAAATACGTATATGCTCGGGAATCTTTGGAAAACAATTTTCCGATTAAAGGTAATACGCGCAAGAAGTAAAAGTTGTAAAGTTGCTTAACGGGAAACTTACGCGGACGTGAGAATTCCAACACTGCAACCATACCACCTGGTTTCAAAACACGACACATATTCTCCAATCCTTTATCCAGATTTTCGAAATTGCGCACACCGAAACCTACAGTAATGGCATCAAAAGTGTTATTCTCGAAAGGAAGATTTTCGGAATCGCCGCTTTGCAAGGTGAGCTTGTGGTCGAGATTGATTTTTTTCAATTTCTCACGACCAAATTTCATCATGCCTTCCGAAATATCAACGCCGATAATTTGATCCGGATTCAAGACACGATTAGCTTCTACTGCAAAATCTCCTGTTCCGGTGGCAACATCCAGCATCGTTTTAGGTTGCACTTTCGTCAACGTTTTGCATGCTTTTTTTCGCCATCCGTGATGAATACCGAGTGATAAAATTTGATTTAAGAAATCGTAACGATGCGCGATGTTATCGAACATGTCTGCCACCTGCTTCTTTTTACTTTCGCTCGTCTCGTAAGGAGTAACTGCACCTGCCATAAAACAAAGTTAATAATGATTATAACAACAGCCCTGAACTATTGTTGTTTAGCACGTGGGCGTAATTCATAAAAAAATCCCGCCAAAAGCGGGATTTTGAAAAGCTTTGAAGCAATGTATTAATGCACCAACAGTTTTGTGGTTTGAACTCCTGTTGTTGTGTGCAACTGAATGAAGTATTGACCCGGAGATAAATTCCACTGCTGCACATCGATTGCTGTTGTGTAAGATCCGGCTTCTTCTGTTTTTGAGAATACGGTTCCAACAACACGACCGGTGATATCCAGAATTTGCATGGTAACTGCAGTTTCCTGTGTTAATGACCACTGAACAGTTGTTGAAGTGTTAGCAGGATTCGGATAAGTGCTCAACATTGAAATTCCTGAAGGTTGTTCTTCAACATTCAAACCTTGAGGACAAATACGATACAATTGTCCGTTGCTCGTATAACCACCTTTTAACGCGTAAACACAACCGTCTGTACCTTGCTTGATGGTGGTTAATCCGCCTGTAGTGGTCATATCCATCCATTGCGTGCGCGAAACAAATTGATCATATGCAGGCGCATTTCCCAATGTAATATCATATACACGACCGTAATCGTTATCGGCAACCAATAAATGATTGTCGAATTCAGGCATCACCTGACTGCTGTAAAATAAAACTCCTGTTACTGCTGGCAATGGTGTTCCCCAATCTTCGATCGGTAATATATCATTGGGTAAGTTGCACAATGTTGAAGTGGAACTGTTCGCGTAAAATCCTTCGCAATTGGCCCAACCGTAAAATGCACCTTTATGAATCATGTTTACTTCATCCCACGCATTCCATCCGTTTTCGGTGCAATACATACTGTCGGTTACAGGACTGAAACAGAAGTCGAATGAATTACGATGACCATACGACCAAATCCAATCGCAAGTGTCATTAAGTGGCAAGCCATCTTCGTAAAACGGATTATCTGTAGGGCAGGTGCCGTCTTCGTTAATGCGCAAGATCTTACCGTAAGGGCTGGTCAACTTGTTCGCATAATTTAATGTGGGATTACCTTGCTGATATGCGAGATCGCCGATTGTTAAATAAATTTTTCCGGGATCTCCGGGACGTAAATGCACATTACCTCCAACGTGATTACCCGCGATGTTATCTGCAACGTCCAAGTCAAAAATGATGGTTGGATTGGTCCCAACGTTATTCACTTCCGTGAAGCGTACAATACGAATGCGTTCATCTCCATTATAACGATGGTTGTAGTATGCAAATACATATTGATTCGTTGCAAAATCGGGATGAACGGTAATGCCCAGCAAACCGCGCTCGAAGTCACTGTTGCACGAATCGGAGAGATCATAGAATACACCGATGTAAGTTCCGTTCGGATTAAAAACTTTGATCTGTGCATCAACAGCCATATTCGAAACTCCACCTTTTTGTGTGATGAAGTAGCGACCGTCCGGAGCTACATCAAATGCCACAGGATTGCTTAGGCTGCTGATTAAAGTTGTTTGTGTATACGTCTGTGCAAATGCCGAAATTGCAAGTGCGACAAAAAATTGGACTGCGGAAAGTTTTTTCATGTTGAGTGAATTGTGAACTCTAAGTTAGAATATTACCACATCATACGGCATGCGCGCATGAATACCTTTTGTAGTAAGTAACAGTTTTGCACGCATGAATTGTTGGTATTCATTACGCAATGTGCCCAATTCGCGGTTTACATAAGCTTGCTGTACTTCAGCGCCACCGTCTTTCAGGAAATTCTCGAACGGACTTTTCATTACCGGTAATTTCTTCAAGCGATAATCATCACCCACTTTCGCTAAACGCGCCGCGATACGAATAGCATCGCTAAGTCCGCCGAGTGAATCCACCAAACCGATCTTCTGTGCATCAGATCCGCTCCACACGCGACCTTGACCAATGCTGTCCACATCCGCAGTTTTCATTTTACGGCCTTCAGCAACACGTGTAATGAATGTGGTATACACATCTTCTACACCTTGTTGAATCATTTCACCTTCCATCCCATTTACCGGACGTAACAAGGTGCCCATGTCGGCATGAGGATTCGTGTTTACGGTATCAACAGTAACACCAACCTGATTCTTCAACATATTTTCGATGTTCGGAATCAATCCGAATACACCAATCGAACCTGTAATGGTATTCGGTTGTGCCACGATCACATCTGCAGCACATGAAATATAATATCCGCCTGAAGCAGCTACATCACCCATAGAAACCACAACAGGTTTCACTTTCTTACACAATACCACTTCTCGCCACATGACATCAGATGCCAATGCACTTCCACCGGGTGAATTCACACGCAACACTACTGCTTTAATCGTAGAATCTTCACGTGCCTGACGGATCGCTTTTGCAATACGATCAGATCCGATCGTTTCATCATCACCTTCACCGCTTTCTATACTGCCTACCGCATAAATAATGGCGATTTTGTTTTTCGATTTGTTCTCCTCTTCTTCTTCTTTAACCAGCGGTGATTTCGCATAACGATTTAAAGTCACCAACTGCACTTTCTTTTCTGCGCCTGATTTTTTCTTTAGAAGTTCCAAGACTTCGTCGTAGTAAGCGGTTTTATCCATCAATTTCAAGGTTACTGCATCCTGCGATTTGCGCACTTTTAATTGTGTGGCAATTTCATCAAGTGTTGCTAACGGAATTTTTCGTTCCTGCTCAATGCCTTTAAGCATGGTATACCACAAAGAACCAATATAAGTCATCGTTTGCTCACGGTTTGCGGGGCTCATCTTCTCCAAATCGAATGGTTCAACCGCACTTTTAAATTTTCCGTGACGAAATATTTGAACATTGATTTCCAATTTCTCCAACATCTTTTTGAAGAACATTACCTGAGCACTTAAGCCTTTGAACTCCATGCCACCTTCCGGGTGAATAATAATTTCATCGGCAACGGAGCTGAGGTAGTAACCCTTCTGTGTGTAGATCTCGCCATAACTTACGATGAACTTCTTCGACGCTTTAAATGTTTTCAACGCTTCACGAATCTCTTCAACCGTTGCCATTCCTGCGCCACACATAGATCCTTCCAAATAAATACCTTTAATACGCTCGTCTTTAGTAGATTTACGAATAGCCGATAAAATCTGATCTAAACCGACAGGACGTTGGTCACCCAATGATGCGAAGTTGGGCAGTTGTTCTTTATTGGCGCGTTCTGCAATAAGTCCGTTTAAGTTCAAATGCAGGATAGAGTTATCCTTAATTTTAATAACGGGATCACTGTCGAAAGCCGAGCCAATGGCGGCGAAGACAACAATTAGTGCAATAATAGTGGCGATGATAATTCCGGTTATAGCACCGAAAAAGCTACCGAAAAATGTTTTCATGAGTATCTGAACTTCAAATGAGCATCAAAGTTGCACAATTCTAACGAGTGGAGAAAGTTTGGTGTCGTTATGAATATCATTTGAATGTGTTGTTACTTTTGTTTCATGGCGCTCCCGGAGGTACATGTATTTATCGGACTTGGCTCGAATGAAGGAGATTCGTTGCAGCATTTATCGGACGCCCGACGGAATATAGGCGAGTTGCCGGAAGCAAACTTGATAGCTACAAGTTCATTTTACCGAACAGCGGCTTGGGGCAAAACGGATCAACCCGATTTTATCAATCAGGTAATTCAAGTTTCCACAACTTATCATCCTGAGGAATTGATGTTGCTATTGTTGGAAATCGAGGAGCAGATGGGTCGGAAACGGGAAGAAAAATGGGGTCCGCGCAGCATTGATCTGGATATTTTGTTTTTCGGACAGAGTATTCTCCATTTCGATTTGCTGCAGGTGCCGCATCCGCACATTACAGAGCGACGATTTGTGCTTGAACCGCTTTGCGAACTGGCGCCTGACTTTATACATCCGTTAAACGGGATAACCGTGCGCCAATTATTGGAGCTTTGTACCGATATTGGCTCGGTGAAACGAATAAATTCCGGCAATGAGTAAGTACCGCTACATAGCGATAGAAGGCAATATCGGCGCCGGTAAATCGACGCTGGCGAAATTGTTGGCGGCTCGTATGCAGCATGAATATATGCCCGAGCATTTTCAGGATAACCCTTTCTTACATTCATTTTATGCCAGTCCTGAACGTTATGCATTGTCTGTCGAATTGGCGTTTCTGGAAGAACGATTTCGTCATGTACGCGACGCCGTTGCAGTTGATAAATGGATTATTGCCGATTATTTATGGGAGAAATCACTGGTTTTTGCCCGTGTTAATCTGAAAGGTGAAGAGTTGAAATTGTTCGAGCGCATTTATCATCATTTAACCACGCAATTGCCCGTTCCCGATTTGGTAATTTACTTGCATATACCTTCGGAGCGGTTACTAAAACAAATTGCGGGGCGGGGCAGGGATTTTGAGCAGAAAATTCCGGCCGAGTACTTGCGTGATGTGGCTTCCGGTTATCGCGATTATTTTGCATCGGAGCGCCGTTTCCCTGTGCTGTGGCTTAATCACGACCTTGGCCCTGAAGCGTTAGCTCAGTATGTAGCTCGCTTAATGGACCGCAAATTTCCTCCCGGATTGAACATGATTGAGCGTTAAGGCTTTAAAATCAGTAATAACCTGTCAATTATTCAGGATTTTATTTAAATTTGCGGCGTACCAAAAAAAGGTTAATCCTTACTTTATGACCATGAAAAAACACCAATTGAACATCCTCGGGCTGGCGGCAATCGCGGCTTTAGGGCTTTCATCCTGCACTGGACTGAACAAAATGTCCAAGAAAGAAGCGCTGGTTAAGTATTCTGTAACACCAAATCCGTTGGAAATGCACGGTGACAGTGTTGCAGTGACTATTTCAGTTAACTATCCTGCAAAATACTTCGGTAAAAAAGTAATCCTGAACGTAACACCGGAATGTGGTGGTAAGAAGTTCAAGACTGTTACTTTGCTGGGAGAGAAAGCAATTGGAACAGGTACAAAAATTAATTACAAAACAGGTGGTTCATACACTTATACTGATAAGGTGTTTTACACTCCTGAAATGAAGGATGCTGACTTGAAAGTTACTGCAACAGGTAACGTGAAGAACAAGTCGAAAGAAATGCCTGCACGTGTTGTAGGTCATGGCACCATCATCACTCCATACTTATTGAAAAACGACGATAAGCCGATTATCGGAAAAGATAAGTTTGAGAAAACAACGCCACAGGTTATCGATGGAACTAATTTCTTCGTGATCAGTACTTCTACCTACACTCCTGCAGGTAGTATGGACGAGAAGAAGAATCCAAGCATCAAGCCGGTGAAAGATTTTATCGCTGCTAACGCGAAAAATCCTAACATGCGTTTCGATAACATGACTATTTCTTCTTACGCTTCCCCTGATGGTGAAGATGCTGCAAACGGCAAGTTGGCAGAAGATCGTTTCAAGAAAACTTCCGGCGATTTGAAAACGTTGGCAAAAGATAAGAAGAACCCAATCCCTGGTGGTGAGCAAGATGAGTTCTACAAGAAAGAGCGAGTTGAAGTTGACTGGAACGGTTTCAAATCAGCAGTTAGCGCTTCTAACATCAAGGACAAGCAAATCATCCTGAACGTTGTTGGTGCTGCTCCTGATGCAAGCAAGATGCAGGAAATCAAGAATATGTCCGAGACTTACGAAGAGTTGAAGACCGATATTCTTCCTCAGTTGCGTCGTTCTACGATCACTATTAATGCTACCAAATTCAACCGCACTGATGAGCAGATCCTGAAGTTGGCTCGTTCAACTGCAGACAGCTTGAGCGTTGAAGAAATTTTGTACGCTGCTACTTTAACTACTGACATGAACGAGAAGTTGACATTCTACAAGTCTGCTGAGCGTTTGTATCCTTCTGATTGGAGAACTGCTAACAACGTAGGTTGTATCTTATTAATGCAGAACAAACTTCAGGATGCAAAAGGTGCATTTGATCGTGCTGCCAAGAATTCTGCTAACAATCCAATCATCATGAACAACCAAGGCATCTGCCAGCGTTGGGAAGGTGATCGTAAAACAGCGAAAGAAACTTTAGAGAAAGCAAAATCTGCAGGTCCTGAAGTAAGCTATAACTTAGGTTTAATTGCTGTTCAGGATGGAAAATACGAAGATGCAGTTGGTGCTTTCGGTGCTAACAAAACATTTAATGCTGCGTTGGCAAAAGTATTGGCTAACGACTTGGAAGGTGCTTTGGCAACTATCGACGCAAGCCCTGAAAAAGAAGACGCATTGTCTTACTACCTGAAGGCTATCGTTGGTGCTCGTAAGGGTAACAAAGAAATGATGATCAACAACTTGCAAACTGCAATTTCAAAAGATCCTTCAATGAAGGAAAAAGCGAAGTCAGATGTGGAGTTCTTGAAATATCGCGGCGATTCTGAATTCGATAACTTAGTTAAATAAGGAATCCTGATAGGTACAAAAAACCCGAAGCTTAGCTTCGGGTTTTTTTATTGCTTCTTGTTCAGCTTAAAGAATAACTCCCAGATTACGATTCCTGCAGTAACCGCGACGTTGAGCGAATGTTTCATGCCGTACTGAGGCAATTCCAGCGCACCGTCACAAGCATTCACCACTTCCTGCGCAACGCCTTCTACTTCGTTACCGAGAACAACTGCAATCTTATTGTTTACATGCGGTTCAAAGTTTTGCAGCATGGTGCTATTCATTACTTGTTCAATGCAGTAAACCGTGTAGCCTGCTTGCTTCAATGAATCCACGCATAATAATGTGGAATCAAAATGTTCCCAGGGAACTGATTCGGTTGCACCTAAAGCCGTTTTTTGAATTTCGCGATGCGGCGGAACAGCCGTAAATCCACACAAACAAATTTTTTCTACACGATAAGCATCGGAAGTTCTGAAAATAGAACCCACATTACTCATGCTTCTGATATTGTCGAGCACTATTACCAATGGCGCTTTGCCCGCTGCCCGTGCTTCTTCCGCACTTAGACGGCCCAATTCCTCGTTCGAAATTTTTTGCATATCCAAAGGTACGTTTTGCGATGTTCGGAATAGCTATAACATTTTATAATCCCGCCCCGTCTTATTCCAAACAAAGCAACGATAACAACAACAAAAAAATATTCTATGAAAACTCTCTTACTCACTGCATTTGCAGCCATCGGATTTACTGCATCAGGTTGGGCTTGTGATGACAGCACCAAAACTTGGAAGTCGAATAACGGTACACATAAATACTGGACAGGATTAGATGTTGGTGTAAACGGATTTATGAAAAACGGCTACGACATCACGACACCGGAAAACTATCCGTTTTTGGAATTGGATTATGCACGATCACGCTCCATCGCCTGGAACATGGGGCAATACAATGTGAAACTGGTAAAGAACTATGTGCAATTAGTAACAGGATTAGGTTTAGAATGGAATACCTACAGCCTGTGAAATAATGTGAACTTACTGACTGATGCTCCAACTGTTAGTGCGGTAAATGAAAACGTGAATTTTAGTAAGAACAAATTCAGAACTATTTGGGTGAATGCACCGTTGTTACTGGAGTTTAACACCTCCAAAGATGAAGACAAAAGTTTCCACGTAGCCGGTGGTGTAACGTTCGGATACAATATGTTTCGCAATCGTTTGAAGCAGGAATTTTCCGCCAACGGTGATAACGTGAAGCGTAAGTTGAAGGATGATTTTAACGTTAATCCATTCCGTTATTCGTTAACAGCTCGTGTTGGATATGGAGATTTTACATTATTCGCGAACTATGTGCTAACCGAATTATTCAAGTCGGGACGCGGACCGGAAGTATATCCTTTCAGTGCCGGTATCAATATCAATTTCTAAGTGTGTTTGGTTGAACAGGTGGCCCGGTGTGAGTGAATCGCATCGGGCTTATTTCATTTTACCGAAACTTACCTGCGACGTTTTTTTGTCCGTTACGCTAAAGTCTAAAACAAGTTTCGATTTGGCAGGGAATGTTCTGTAAGCATCGTAAATCCAATCGAAAGAATATTCGTTCTTCATATCGCGTAATTCCCATTTACCATCCAATAACGCATACGCATAGCACTGAATGCGATGCACACCTTGAGGAACCTTAACGCTCACCGAATTTTTTTCACGTTGATCCTTGGGTTCACTTTCTCCGACAAAAAGTCCATCGATGTACACTTTAAGTTTTGTGATCTTGGAATAGCCTTCAATTGTACCCGTTGCCTGATATTCAATCTGCAGAGCAGCGGTGTAATCTGCAGGTAATGTGGTGTTGAACGATGCCATTGAGCACAATACAGCGAGCAACATTATAGTATGAAAAGTACTTCGAATCATGACTTTAAGTTAGCTAATTCTCCGGCACGTTGTTCTGCTTTTTTCATGCCTTCTTTTAATCCTTCGTGTACGTGATACTTTTCAAACTCACGCAATGCCGCTTCTGTTGTACCACCGCGAGATGCAACCGTTCCAATTAAATCGTCCAGCGATTTGCCGGCGTTGTTGATGAGGTGAAAGGAACCCAACATGGTTTGTTTTACCAATGTTGCAGCCACTGCTTCCGACATGCCCATTTCTTTTCCCGCTTCAATCATGGCGCGTACGATATAGAAAAAGTAAGCAGGACCACTGCCACTCACTGCAGTTACCGCATCCAGCATTTTTTCATCTTCAAAAAAAACAGTTCTTCCTGTAGTGGCTATGAGTTGTTCAACCTGTCGTATTTGTGCAACAAGAACATCAGTGCCGGCAGAGAATCCCGTCATGCCGAGTCCAAGCTCCACCGGTGAATTCGGCATAGCGCGCACCACCTGCGTCGTTCCCAACGATGATGCTAATTGCTGCAACGTAATGCCCGCCATAATAGAAACTACCGTGGTACGACTCGTGAGATATGGCGCAATTTTAGGCGCAAGATCACTAAAATCCTGAGGTTTTACGGCTAAAATGAGCAAATCGGTATCGCCAATTTCCGGAGTATCTGCAACGGTAACTTTACCCAGATTAAGTCGCATCAGTTCATCACGACGCTGTTCGTTTTTCTCTGCAAGAATCAGTGAATCCGCATTCACGATTTGATAACGCAGAAATGCTCGGGCATACACCAATCCCATATTTCCGCATCCGACAATGGTAACTTTCATGTGCAAATGTACTCGGTTTGCGTGTAGCCCGAAAGTAATTAACAGAGGCGCGGTTATGTGTAAAACTTTCCACTGAAACCCGCGTCTAACTTGGTAATTTTAGCCAATGAGTTCGGCGAAGAAAGTGGCAGAAACACCGTTGATGAAACAGTACAACGAGATCAAGGCGAAATATCCTGATGCCTTGTTATTGTTTCGTGTGGGCGATTTCTACGAAACATTTGGTGAAGATGCCGTTAAAGCTGCGGGCGTATTGGGTATTGTACTAACCAAGCGCGCGAACGGATCTGCGTCGCACATTGAGTTGGCAGGATTTCCGCACCACTCAATGGAAAATTATTTGCCTCGTCTGGTGCGCGCCGGTTATCGTGTTGCGGTTTGCGATCAATTGGAAGATCCGAAATTGACCAAAACTATCGTGAAACGTGGCGTTACGGAACTGGTAACTCCCGGTGTAGCATTTAGTGAAAAAGTTTTGGATCATCGCAGCAATAACTATTTGGCTGCAATTACGCCGGATACCAATACCATTGGTATTTCGTTTCTGGACGTTTCCACCGGAGAGTTTTTTATCGCTCAGGGACAACTCGCGTATATCGAAAAGTTGATGCAGAGTTTTCGTCCCAGTGAAGTGTTGTTTTGTAAAAAACAGAAATCGTGGATTAACGAACAGTTCGGCGATCGTTTCAATTTTTTCGGATTGGAAGATTGGGTTTTTACTACAGACTTCGCTTACGAAAAACTTACGCGTCATTTTGGAACAGCTTCATTAAAAGGTTTCGGAATTGAAGAGCAAACTTCCGGTATTATTGCTGCAGGTGTTGCGTTACATTACTTAGGTGAAACGCAGCATGAACGTGTGCAGCATATTACAGGCATAACGCGTATTGAAGAGAGTGAATTTGTGTGGTTAGATCGTTTCACGACGCGCAATCTCGAGTTGTTTTATTCTCCGAATGAAAATGCAAAAACGCTTATTACTACCATTGATAAAACGGTAACACCAATGGGTGCGCGCTTGCTGAAACGTTGGCTGGCATTGCCGTTGAAACAAACCGATAAAATTGCGGAACGTCACGAAGTGGTGCAGGCTTTGTTGCACGATCATCAGATCACGGAACAAATTATTGATTTGTTGAGTGCATGCGGTGATCTGGAACGCTTAATTGCGAAAGGAGCTGCAGGGCGCATCAATCCGCGGGAGTTACTGCAGTTGTCACATGGGTTAGCATTGGTGACGCAGGTGCAGGAGTTATGTCGTAATTCGGGTATTGCACGTTTGGAGCAATTGGCAACACATTTTGTCGATTGTTCGCAGATCGAACAAAAGATTCGAGAGCAATTACATGAAGATCCTCCGGCATTAGTGAATAAAGGTCATGTGATGGCGAACGGGGTGAATGCAGAGCTTGATGAATTACGTGCTTTGGCATTTTCGGGTAAAGATTATTTGTTGCAAATGCAGCAACGAGAAATTGAACGCACCGGAATTCCTTCCCTGAAAGTTGCGTTTAACAACGTGTTCGGATATTATCTGGAAGTGACGAATGCTCACAAGGATAAAGTTCCCGTGGAGTGGATTCGTAAACAAACGTTGGTAAATGCAGAACGTTACATTACTCCCGAACTGAAAGAATACGAGGAAAAAATATTAGGTGCGGAGGAGAAAATTCTCGCCATTGAACAACGATTGTATCAAGAGTTGGTAACAAGTCTTGCCGCATTTGTACAACGCATACAACACAATGCTGTTTTGCTTGCACAGTTGGATTGCTTGAGTGCCTTTGCAAATTTGGCGCGCATGCATCATTACACGCGACCTGTAGTGGATGAGTCGTTGATTATTGATATTAAAAGTGGACGACATCCGGTAATTGAGCAACAACTTCCGCCGGGCACGCCGTACATTGCTAATGATATTTATCTGGATCCGGAGTCGCAGCAAATTATGATGATTACCGGTCCTAACATGGCAGGTAAATCGGCTCTGTTACGGCAAACAGCATTGATAGTTTTGTTGGCGCAAATCGGAAGTTTTGTTCCGGCTGCACATGCGCGTATCGGCATTGTAGATAAAATTTTTACGCGTGTTGGTGCATCGGATAATATTTCGTCCGGTGAATCAACGTTTATGGTGGAGATGAACGAGACGGCTAGCATTCTGAATAATTTGTCGGCCCGAAGTTTGGTGTTGCTGGATGAAATTGGTCGTGGCACAAGTACGTACGATGGTATTTCAATTGCGTGGGCTATTGCCGAATTTATTCACGAGCAGCAGCAGCACAAAGCGAAAACCTTGTTTGCGACGCATTACCACGAATTGAACGAAATGACTTCTTCCTTTCCGCGCATTCGCAATTTTAACGTGAGTGTGAAGGAGTCGGGTGGTAAAATTATTTTTCTCCGCAAGTTAGAGCAGGGTGGAAGTGAGCACAGTTTTGGTATTCACGTTGCGAAGTTGGCGGGTATGCCGCGTGTAGTGGTTGAACGTGCAAAGGCCGTGATGCAGCAGTTGGAGCAGTCGCATAGCGGTGATCAGCTCATGCATCAAACCGGAACGGGCAAGGACGAAAACCTGCAATTAAGTTTTTTCCAATTGGACGATCCTGTTCTGGAGCAGATCAAAGAAGAGTTGGTTAAAACGGACATCAATCATCTGACTCCCGTAGAGGCTTTGATGAAGCTGAACGAGATCAAGAAGCTGGTTGGAGGCAAGTGATTGACTTATAGGGTAATAAAAACCCATATTTATTTTGCATTATTCATTTGGGTTGTTACTTTTGTAACCCGTTTTCAACAAGACGTTATTGTCGAATGGAAACGTTCTTTGTAATAATTAGCGGAAGTAGCTCAGTTGGTAGAGCGTAACCTTGCCAAGGTTAAGGTCGCGAGTTCGAGACTCGTCTTCCGCTCTTTTTTCCTCTCGATGAGAGGTTTTTTTTTACCCCGATTTTGGGGTTCGTTCATCATCAGATGAACATGCCTGGGTGGTGGAATTGGTAGACACGAGGGACTTAAAATCCCTTGGCAGTAATGCCGTACGGGTTCAAGTCCCGTCTCGGGTACAAAAAGCAGAACGAGTGTACAGAGCGAGAGCGATGGAAACGAGTTCTGCTTTTTTTTGCACTTTACGATCGACTTGGTCTCAATAAAACGTTGGAATATTCTCGAATGCGGTGAAAACTTCTACGTAACATTTTAGTAGAGTTGAATTTCATCTTCCCACACTCCCCTCACTCCCCAATCACCAACTTCCCCGATTTCATCACTTGTGCCGAACCTCTCGTGATGCGGTACATATACAAACCTGACTGTACCGCAAGCGGTAAGGTGGTGCGGCCGGATTGTAGCGAAAGAGTGTACAACAATTGTCCGTTCAAATTGTACAATTCGAATTGTGTGGGTGGTGTTGTTGATTCTAAAATAACTTCAACCTGGCCGGAGCTTGGATTAGGAAATACCTGAACGTTAGTGTTAGCGTCTGTTTCTTCCTGTGCCGTCATGCCGATGTAGAAGAAATGACTGTAGGTTTGGTTGTTGTATACAATGTCATATTTCCATTGCCCGTACGGCGCATTGCTGCCTAAAATAATCCACCAGTACACATACGCGGCATTGTAATTGGGCATAGTGTTGTTCCAAGACCAGGTTGACCATAAGGTGTTATTGGGTTGATAGATGTTGACGGTAATTAAATCGCCGGTATTCAAAAAACGGTAATACGACATGAGGTAAATGGTATCCAACTGACCGAAGTAATTTTGTTCATTCTTCACATCCGGTGCAGAACAGGGATTGAAATTCGGGAGTTGATTGTTGGTAGAGATATGATTTAATGCGGCATCAAAGTATGCGTGTTGATTTTGCCACCAGCTTGCACTGTTCATGGTATTACATGTACCCGCATACGGATCGATAAGATTGTTTCCTGAGTCGTACACTTCAAAATGTAAATGCGGTCCCGTTGAATTGCCCGAACTGCCCACTACGCCTAAGTATTCGCCCTGCGCTACCGACGCACCTACATTTTTTGTAGTAAGCGTTCCCGCTTTCATATGTCCGTACCAGGCTACAGAACCGTCGCTGTGCTGCACGTAAACAGCATTCCAATTGTTATTATTAAATGTGCAACTGCGATCGAAATTACCGTCGGATTTGTAGAGTATGGTTCCAGCAGCGGCAGAAACAATTTCTACATCGTTACTGTCCATTTTATTCCAGGCAAAGGGCCAGAGGAAATAGTCGGTGCCTTTATGGTTGTAGCCGGAAGGCGTGTCGTACGTGCGTTGTCCACAATTGTAGTCGGTCAATTGATTCGGGAAAGCGGGATTATGATCCACATGAGCGGAAATGGAATGATAACCGTATTCATTCACACCTGCGCGTAATTGCAAAGGCCAGGCAAAAAGTACCAGTGCATTTTGATCCGGAGGAGGCAGCAGTTGTTCCGTGAACAGTTGCACGCGTATGCTGTCGAGTGTGTTCATGATTTGCGCACGATGCACGTCGGATAAACATTCCGTATGCTGCGTCTGATAAGGAACCACGACAGGAGCGCTGTTTTGAGCACCGATTACCCCGTGCAACAACAGGAGGGCGATAGTGAAGATTTTATGCATGCGATGTAATGATCAGTTGTTGATGCGGAAATTTACACCAAAAAGTTGTAGCCTCGTATGGAAAAGGAATGCATGTGAGTATTTTATATTTGCCTCGCAATGGTCATATTTACGTCGTTGTTATTACCTTCACTTCATTAATTAGTAGTTCAGTATGGCACATAAACTGAATAAACCCATTGCAGGTTATCATTTGTTGATGATTCTGTCGCAGGTGGATGGTGAATTTCCGGTAGCGGAAGGAGAAGTGATCATTCGTTATCTGGATGAGAATTTTCCGATACACGTGAATTTGGATGATGAGTTTGATACGTTGGCTTCTTTGTCGAAAGACAAGTATATGACTCATTTCATTACCGCCATGAACGATTTTTATGAAGATTCCACACCGGAAGAACGCGATCATTTCCTGGACTTTGCGGTGAAGTTGGTAAAGGCGGACGATAAAATTACGCGCGAGGAGAATGAATATTTAACGGCTCTGTTTAATGCCTGGGTGCCCGAGTATGAGGAATAAGTTTTAAAATATTTTACACCGAACCGCAGTTTGTAAATAGGTTACATTCTGCGGTTTTTTCTTTGTCTTCATCAAACTGATCTCGTATGAAGACTTTATTTACCGAACGTCCCGAATGTAGAATTGTTGCCTTTCGTGTGAAGCGCAGTGCGGCACCGAAAAGTTTTTTGTTGTTGCAGAATTCGTTCGGCAGCTGGGTAGCTCCGGTGCAATTGTGTGAAGGCATGCATCAGGCGGATGTGAGTGCATCATTAATTTATTTGAACTGATGAAGTACGAAGTTCCTACGCATCAATTTTTGTTGGAGCAATTTTATCAGGATGATTCTTCAGGTATTGATCGGTTTCGGTATGCGGTGTTGCAACGCGGTAAAGCATATT
This sequence comes from Bacteroidota bacterium, assembly GCA_021299855.1. Classification (GTDB taxonomy): domain Bacteria; phylum Bacteroidota; class Bacteroidia; order Palsa-965; family Palsa-965. The sequence continues at coordinate 18,571 of JAJTEY010000008.1, forward strand.
CGTTAATTATTGCGGAAGCAGGCGCGGGCAACGGAGTGACGCATTCGTTATTAGGCGCGGCGGCGTTGTATCGTGAACGTTACGAAAATGAAACAGTTTGTTCTGTAAATGCAGCAACACCTGTTGTAACAGATGCCGATGCGTTGCAGTTGTGTTCGTTGTTGGTAGTGGATGCATTTGATCGTTCGGACCGGAAGGATGTGTGGGTGCCGATTATTCGTGCACGCATGAAAGCAGGCAAGTTAACGTTGCTGGGCAGTCGCGATGTGTATGTGGACGTGTTGGAACAATTATGTGCTTCGCCTGCGGGTGTGTTGCGTTTAAAGTGGACATTGCCTTCGCGTCGGTTGTTGTATAAAATTCTTGCGCAACATGTTAATGTGCATGCAGAAAGTGAACATAGCGTTCCGGAATATTTGTTGTTTGCCATGGTTAGCAAGTCGCTGCCCGGCGTGGGAGAATACCTGCGCTGGGCCGACGATTTGTTGGGACAATTACACCGGGATAAAACACGATTGCAGCGTTCGACGGTGTTAACGGAAGCAGTGGTGAATCGTTCGTTTAAAAAATATAAAACGCGTATTACCGATAATGATCGAGCGTAGCCTGAAGGCGTCGCACCAGTTCGTCGCGGAGCGGTTGCGGCTGCAGGACGCGCACGTGCGTGTTGTAGGAGAGTAACAATTGAATTAAGTCTTCCGTGATTAACAAACGAAATTTAAATGTAGTGCCTGTTTCCTGTTCTTTGACTTTTTTCTGTGTGGCGTGCAAGGGTTGACGCAATAACAATTTGCTAAGGATCGGAGAGCACCACAATTCAATTGTTTGGGGTTGTTCCGGATGTTCGGTAATGCCGATGCTGTAACGGAAAAACAAGTCCGGTTCGAAATCTTTTCGTTTTGTGAAGGAGTCGTTGGTGCTGTCCAATGTTGTAACGCGATCCAGTCCGAAGGTGCGAATGTCTTTCTTCTCCGGGCTCCATCCGATAAGATACCAGCGGGAACGATATTCTTTCAATAGATACGGATGAATGCGATACCGATTGAACGTATTTTTATAAATATTCTCGTAGGTAAATTCCAATACAGTGCGACTGCGAATCGCTTTCAGCACATCACTGATCCATTGCACACCGGAAGCCTGATCATTGCTTTCGAAAAGAATGATTTTTTCCAGTTCGCGTTCTTTTTCACCTTCCGACCATTTTAACTTTTCATTGATTTTTCGGATGGAGTCCCGAAACTGCGCGAATACGGGCAATCCGCTGTAGTTATCGAGTGTAGCAGCGGCATCTTTAAGTGTATCAATATCTTCTTCGCTAACGGGATGTTGCAGGATGGAATAATTAGATTCGGTGTAATGATACCCTTTGTGTTTTTTGCTGTATGCGATGGGTGCAAAAAAACCGAGTGTTTCGTCGAAGCGCATGGAGTGCATATCCTTATCTACCATGGCGGCGGAAATTTGTCCCACTTTTTCTTCGATCAGTTCCAGCAGTCGCTCTTTGTCGGGATATGGACGATATTTATTGTTCAATGCAGCGTCAATAACAAGGTAACGCCGCATGGCAGATTTATTTACAGGCATGATTAAAGTTAAGGAGTTATTTATAAATCGGGTAGTATTCCTGCGACGGTGTTTTACGATTAAGGGTGTATCTTTATAACTCATTATGATGGAAATTATTCTAATCACCTTAGTGCTGGTAGTGCTGATCGTGATACTGGTTGTTGTGCTCAGAAAGAACACGAACGGAAATGATTCCGCCGCTGCTTTACAACCGCAACTGGAACGTATGGAACGCAGCATTCGCGAGGAATTCAGAGGTTCACGCGAAGAATATGCGGCACAATCGAAATCCAATAGGGAAGAATTGAATGTGGCCCTGAAAGAATTTAAGCAGGAAACGAATGATGCGTTGTTTAAGATTGGTGAACAGAATCGCTTGTTGTTGGAGCAGTTGAACAAAACGTTGGACGAGCGATTGGTGTTGTTGATGGAGAAAAATGAAATTTCGAATAAAGCTTCACGCGAAGAATTAGCTAAAAATCTGAAAGAATTTCGTGAAACTTTCGAAGCCAGTGTGAAGTCGTTTAACGATTTGCAACGACAGAAATTCGACGATTTGGAAAAACGTCAGCAGGAACTGGTGAAGACCACAGAAGGAAAGCTGGATGAGATGCGCAAGACGGTGGATGAAAAGTTGAATGAAACTTTGGAGAAACGCTTGGGCGAATCGTTCAAGCAAGTGAGCGATCGTTTGGAAGCAGTACACAAAGGATTGGGTGAAATGCAAACGCTGGCCGTGAGTGTAGGCGATTTGAAAAAGGTAATGAGCAACGTGAAATCGCGCGGCGTGTTGGGTGAATATCAATTGCAAAATATCATTGAAGATTTATTGACCAACGAGCAATACGAGAAAAACGTAAAGACCAAAGAAGGCAGTGGTGCTATTGTGGAATTCGCGATTAAGATGCCACACGGAAATAATTTGGAGAAGACATTGTGGTTACCGATAGATTCCAAATTTCCGAAGGAAGATTATGAAGCCTTGGTAGACGCTTACGAGAAAGGCGATCCGGAAAAAATTGAAGAGTACCGCAAGGCTTTTGTCAGTGGCATTAAAAAGAATGCGAAAGACATTAAGGATAAATACATCGATCCTCCGAATACCACGGAATACGGCATTATGTTTTTACCGTACGAAAGTTTATACAGCGAAGTGCTTCGTGTTCCGGGATTATTTGAGCAATTGCAGAAAGAATATAAGATTACCATTACAGGTCCGACAACGCTCAGCGCCTTGTTAAACAGCTTACAAATGGGCTTTAGAACGTTGGCCATTGAAAAACGAAGCAGTGAAGTGTGGGATTTGCTGGGTGCGGTGAAAACGGAATTCGGGAAGTTTGGAAGCATCATCGAGAAAACACGGGATAAGTTAGTTGCTGCCACCAAAGAGCTGGATAATACCGGTGTGCGTACACGAAGTATTGAACGCAAACTTCGTCAGGTGCAGGAATTGCCTGCATCTGATTCGTCCAAAATTCTGGATGTTGGTGATGAGGATACGAACGAAACGGAATCGTAAACGACGGATACAACGTGCGGTTTCGTCACCTGTTTCCATTCTGTAATTATTACTTTTGCGCGGCTCCGATGCGCACGTATTTATTCATACTATTGCTGATACTAACTCCGGTGCTTCACGCTCAAACAGTGAAGCATGCGGAAGCGTGTCGTTTGGTAAGTCCTCCGACCATCGATGGGAAAGGAGCCGATGAATGTTGGCAGTTCGTACAACCCATGAGTGGTTTTACGCAAATTCAACCCAATCCCGGTAATTCGGCGCGACAACAAACTGAAGTCCTTATCGCTTATGATGATGAAGCGATTTATGTTTTTGCCCGTATGTACGATACGGCACCGGATAGTATTCTCCACCAGTTAGGACCGCGAGATGAATACACGAACAACACGGATGCATTCGGAATTTTATTCGATACCTATCACGATCGTCGCAATGCCTTTTGGTTTGTGGTAACCGCGGCCGGTGTGCAAACCGATGCGCGATATAATTTCGACAAAACCGACGCGAGCTTGAATGCGTTATGGATGAGTGAAACGAGTATTGATAGTTTAGGTTGGACGGTGGAGATGAAAATTCCTTATCAAACATTACGTTTTCCTGCCGAACACGAAATGTTATGGGGCGTAAATCTCATGCGTAATACACGTCGTTATCGGGAAACGAGTTGGTGGAATACTGTGGATCCTGCGGTTTCGGGAATTGTGAATCAGGCCGGTGATATTTCAGGAATTGCTGCTATTCAATCGCCTATACGTTTGGCCTTATTGCCCTACGTTTCGGGCTATGCAGAAAATTACGACGGTTCCAATGCGTACACGGCGAATGGAGGAATGGATATTAAGTATGGGTTGAATGAAAGCTTTACGTTGGACATGACCTTGATTCCCGATTTCGGGCAGGCCATTAGTGATAATCTCGTACTCAATCTTTCTCCGTTTGAAATTAAGTTTGATGAGCGTCGTTACTTCTTTACGGAAGGAACGGAATTGTTTAACAAGTACGATTTGTTTTATTCGCGGCGCATTGGTGCGCGACCTTCCGGCTATAGCAGTGCTTACGCAGGTCTTGATAGCGGTGAAGTTGTTGTGATGAATCCGCTTACCGCTCGTGTGATTAATTCCGTTAAAATAACGGGACGTACACCGTCCAATCTCGGAGTAGGATTTTTGAATTCCATCACAGCGCCGGCTTTTGCTACGATTGAGAATTTTAATACCGGTGAAGCGCGGCAAGTGCAAACGGAGCCGTTGGTGAATTACAACGTGTTGGTTGTCGATCAGATTTTAAAAAAGAATTCCTACATCGGATTGGTGAATACTAACGTGGTTCGTAACGGTACTGTGCGTGATGCTAATGTGTCTTCCATCAACTTTCGTGCTGCGAATAATAAAAATCGCTGGGCGGTAGAAGGTCACGGCGATTGGAGTGCAGTGATGAATCCGGATGCCACAAAGAACGGATACCGTTATCAGGTGAAAGGTGGAAAAGTGAGTGGGAATTATTTGGTTGATTTAACGCACACGTTGGTGAGTAACACGTTTGATCCAACCGACATGGGTTTTATCGAGCGCACGAATTATTACAATTTTAGTTTGCGTAATGCGTACAATATTTATAAACCCTTTAAACGTTTTGTGAGTTTGTTTAATGATGTCACGATCAATCAGGGTTTCATGTGTCAGCCCAATACGAATACGTTTTTCTCTATTAGCGGCAAAAGCATTGGCACATTCCGAAATTTTTTGACGGTTGGACTGAATTTTTACACCAATCCATTTATCAGTTACGATTTTTTCGAAACGCGTACGCCGGGCAGGTATTTGATTTATCCGAAGAACTACGAAGGCGGAGGATTTATTTCTTCCGATTACCGAAAGCCTTTCGCATTGGATGTTTCAACGACGTATCGAATATACATGGAGCGGGATCGAACCATTTTCAGATATGCTATTTCTCCGCGTTGGCGTGTTAATGATAAGTTGTTTTTGGTGTATCGTTGGGAGAACGAAAAGAAAACCGATAACGTAGGTTTTGTAACGCGCATTGGTGATGATATTATCATGGGCGTTCGTGATTTGAATACGGTGACTTCGATGTTAACTACCAATTACATTTTCACCAATCGCATGAGCTTGATGTTACGTGTGCGGCATTACTGGTCGGAAGCGAATTACAGCAAGTATTATGTGCTGAGTGAACGCGGTCGGGTAGAGGACAGAGATTTGAATATTGATGCCAACGTGAATTTTAATGCGTTTAATATTGATATGATCTATGTGTGGCAATTTTCGCCCGGAAGTGAATTGACGATCATGTGGAAAAATTCAATCATCTCGTCGTTAAACGATTTGGCAGGAACCTATATCAATAATTTGAATTATGTTTTCGGTGAACCGCAGAACAATAATATTTCGGCCAAGTTGATTTGGTATATCGATGCCGGAACCTGGCTTACGAAGAAGGTTCGACGATAAATGCTTAATCTCCCGTATTAAGCGAATTCTCATGATACGAATAATTGTACTTCTTGCATTTTTTTCCGGTATTACATGTACAAGCTGATGTTGTTGGTCAGCTCGCCCGACCTGCCTCGCACATGTTTTTTAAAAACGTAAACGCATTCCCTGCGTGGAGAATTGTGACTCGTTTGGATCGTGAGGACTATTGGACTGTGGTGAAGCAGGATTCAGCATATATCTTGCCGGGAGGAAGAGGTCGTCTTGTGATGCGTGAAGTTCGTGCGGAAAAAATTGGAGATACGCTTATTGGTCCGACACTGACATACTTTACTTGAAGTAACGATTTTGTGTTGGAGGTGTTGGCCATCGATTCAACAGGTCGCGTGAGTGTTGCGCAACAGTGGAAGAAGAAAAGGCACAAAGGAGGTTTCGAAACAAGTGATGATGGTACCGGAAATTGGCTTTGGTGGATTGGTGCAGCAGGATTCGTATTATTTGCGTCCGCATTATTGGTGCAACGTCGTCGGTTTAATTCAACTGATTCACACTAAAGAATTTCAGACTTTCCTGAAGTTCTATTAATGATAATGGTGATTGAATCGTGATTTTCCATTGGTCACCTCGTTCTCCGGTTAAAACATTTTGGTCGAAAGTAGTTTGAGTGTTGGTGCTTGTTACCAGAAAATCGCGCACATACGTAGTTGCTTCAACCGACAAAATGTAGGTCCCTGCTTTTTCTCCCGAAGTAAGACCCAAAATATTATACGGTAGTACATCTGTATTCCCGACGTTCATGGTTTTACTCAGATTAACATACGATACAATTGGTTGTTTGCTACCGCTATATGTAAGTTTGATGTAACCGTTTTCAGGTGCCAATGTATCGCTGAACATTTTACGACTAGCACTTAACACCGGATTGATGGTGCCGCGTTTGGAATCATTTACTCCTGCAAGGCTCCTGATCACTTCACCACTGAAGGTTTTGTATTGCATCGTAATCATGCCTTTGTAACTTGTGGTATCATCGTTAATGAGATATACGAACAACGAATCATTTGTAAGACGATGCATTATAGTAAGTGGTGCGTACCATTTTTTCAATTGATATGCTGCAGCTTTGGGTTGGCGGTTGTAGTCTACAACTGACCAGGAAACGCCCGGCCAGCAATCAGTCCATTGCCACAACATTGTTCCCATGCAACGCGGTTGTGCCGCACGATGCGCGTAGATGGCTGTTTGCAGCGCGTCGCGTTGTACCAGTTGCGTAACGTAATGATACGATTCCGGACTGTTGGCTTTTGGATAATGTTGATCCGCAAAACGATTCATGTAACGATAACCATGTTGGTGTTTTTGATGCGCATGATACGCTGCAGAGTCGGAGAGAGGTCCGAATTGTGCAATGGCAGCAGGATTGGGCATAGACTGAAATCCGTATTCACTTACGAAACGTCCGGTGAATTCGAAGAAGGAAGAGAAGTCACGTTCGCCCCACCAAACGCCCCAGTAGTGCACATCTCCCGACTTGTACGCTTCCGGACGTCCCCAGCCCGTTGAAGGAGAACTCGGCCAATACGACACAGTGGTGTTCATGCCTTTTAGTATGGTTGGAATCACGTCTTCAAAAACGTATTGCTGATTGCGCCACAACAAGGAAGAATCATCTGATGAAAGTTGATATTCTTTTTTCCAGCCCCAATTGTACCATGCTTCGGAAATCTCATTGTTCCCGCACCATAGGGCCATGCACGTGTATTTGCGCAATCGTGAAGCTTGTGCGGTGATTTCGTTTCTGATGTTTTGCAATAGCGCGTAATCAGAAGGAACAGTTGCACCAGCAAACATGGCATCTTGCCAAACAAGAATTCCAAGTGAATCGCACAATTCATAAAATGCATCGTGTTCATAGATGCCTCCGCCCCAAACACGTAACATATTTACACCCGCATCACGAATAGGAATAAGCACTTTACGGTAATCGGGTTTGCTGAGTGTTCCAGGAAACATGGATAACGGACTCCAGTTGGCACCTTTAATAAATACCGGTGCACTATTTAAACGGAAATAAAATCGTTCACCGATATTGTCTTTTTGAGTGACTAATTGAATGGTTCGCACCCCGCTTAATCGGTGCAACTTCACTTGTTCTTTTTTGCCTGATGCCGCACATTCAAACGCGTATAGCTTTTGTTGTCCGCGACCGTTGCTCCACCAATAACTTGCATCAGGAATTTCAAGTTCCTGCATAAATCCGACAACACGAGGTTCTGCCGCATTGTTTCCAACAGCCAATGTTCCCGCTGTTTTATTTTCTCCGGTAATTGCTAATGCAATAGTTCCGTTTCCGGGAAGAAATACTTCTCCTGTCATCAACATTTTTGCAACGCCATTATCTACTCCTGTACACACGATTGTCCAGTCGCGGATATCAAATTCACTGAAACAATTAAGGCGCACAGGTTTCCAGATAGCAACGCCCGTGTAGGCAGGTGCAAAATCCCAACCGAACTGATATTGAGCTTTGCGCACGAAGGCTCTGTTACCTCCGGGATTTTTGAAAGCCACTTTTTGTGCTCGTTCATTTGCTTTTTGAGTGGCTGAAGAGAAGGCAATACGGAGCTCGTTTTTCTTTTTTAGAATTCCTTTCACCGATACACGATGCGGAAGAAACATATTCTCTGCGGTAAGAATCAATTTGTCGTTCAGATAAACTTCTGCATAGGTGTCTAATCCTTCAAAAATCAATTCCTGAAATTTTTCACGCAGTTGCTTTTTGCTACAGGTAAAGGTGGTGCGGTATTCCCAGTTTTTTTCGTTGATCCATTGCAAATCATTTTCACGTACACCTTCGATGGGATTCTCGATTAATTTATTTTGAAATAAATCCATGAATACCGAACCGGGAACTGTTGCCGGATGAAAGTTGTTTTTATTCACCTCTCTGAATTGCCATCCGTTAGTTAATATCACTTCCGATCGCGCTTCGGTAATTATCGGAAACAAGAGTAGTACTGCTATGATAAGAAGCGTTCGCATAAATGGATTTAACGAATGGCGTGAAGTAATATTTTCATTTCTTCAGGATCGGGTTCAATATTACTGCCGAAAGCAGTTGCTATAGTTGCGCCTTTTGCAGATGAATGAAATTCCTTACAGCCAATATTTTCTTTAATACGGGAAATGTTTTTTGAAGTTACACCGCCACCGGGAAGTAGAATGATTTTGTCGGAATACAATTCGTTCCACTTTTTTAAATTGGAAATTCCTTTATCCACATTCGATTCGCCACCTGAAGTCAATACACGTTGCACTCCCAATCGAATAAACACGTCCAACGCTTCTTCATGGTGCGGCACAGCATCAAATGCACGGTGAAAAGTCACGGGCAAACCCTTAGTACACTCCAACAAGTGTTGTATCGCCTGTTCATCAACAGTGGAGTTTTTATTCAAGGCACCAATCACGAATCCGTCTGCACCGGCATGTTTCAGTGCTGTAATTTCATGTTGCATGAGTTGAATTTCATCTTGAGTGTAGGTGAAATCTCCTTCACGACAACGAATCATAACGAACACGGGGATATCGACGGAGTCTTTTACAGCGCGCAATGCAGCAGTGGTTGGTGTAAGACCGCCGTTCGAATAACCATAACACAGCTCTATACGATGCGCTCCGAGTTGTGCTGCTCTGATTGCTGCTCCTGCCGAAAATGCTGCTATTTCGAGAATCATGATGTTTTAAAAATACTGCATTCTGTGCTGCTAATTCGCTTCGGTTAAAAAAGTTTTACATTCCCGTTCCTCGCATACTCTAAGCGCGTATTTTTGCCGCCTATTCTAATCTAATCAACCTTATGCTCATCGTTAAAAAGTCCCGAATTAAAGGCGCCGGAAAAGGCTTATTCACTACATCGCGAATTCGTAAAGGTGATGTTATTGTGGAGTATCAGGGAGAGAAGATGACTTGGGCGAAAATCATGAAGCGCTATAAGAATGATTTGAAGGAAGCACGCTACGTGTTTCACATTACCGACGCGAATTGTGTAGATGCACAATATACCTTGGACGCGTTGGCACGTTACGCGAATGATGCGAATGGTCCCGGAAAAAATGTAAGCGGCTTGAAGAACAATGCCGAATACAAAGTGATCAAGAAGAAACCGTACATCATTGCGACAAAAAGCATTGGTCCCGGTTCCGAGATTCTGGTTGACTATTCCGGTGATTACTGGGAAGTGATGTTGTCCGACGATTAATTATTCAATTATAATTTCCGATACAAACAACCACGCGCGGTGTCCTGCTCCGGGTTTTCCATCGGGTATGATTCCTGAATTGGGCACTACAACTTTTAAATAACGCGTTGTGGCTTGACATTGATAAAATGCTTCCTGCAATGGAGGCGTTTGTGCAAATCCGCTGTTTACCTTTTTTACACGAACCGCTTTGTACGTTAAACCATCTTCCGATGCGAACACTTGTACCGGTCGATGTCCGTGAATCCATGAACCTTCATCGGCCAGCGAAACAACACGAATAGAACCGATAGCTGTTGGTTTTTGAAAATCATAAATCGCAGTAAGGTCTTCACCTAAAAATCCTAACCACTCGGATCCTTTCCAGGGTAAATTCCCTGTAATGCCATCGGTTAGTGTGAACGCACCTCCGTTTGAATACTGCTGATGCGGGGGGGGCGTTAATGTCACAGCATTGCCACTACCGAGATGGTGCCAATAATTATACGTGTTATACGCACCCACGGGCAGTTCATCTTTTGCAGAAACCGCATAAACGATTGCAGATTCTTGAAGCGGAATCGGCTCAACATAAGTGCGCATGGTTTGGTCTTTACCAATGCGGTATTGCGCTTGTAAACCATCCGGTGTTTCTATGTGTAATAATATTCCGGGACCGTTCGGATTTGGTTTCGGAATAAATTTTAAATCATACACCGCACGCGAATAGCGAATGCCTTCACGCTCCATCCAACTAAAATGAATCGGAAGTTTTTCTTTAAACATTGTCCAGTTTTTATTGCCGGGCTGTGTCCAACCAACTTCTGCCAAGGCCAGCATTCGCGGAAAAATCATGTATTGTACCTGAGAAAAATCAGGGATATATTCCGTCCACACATTGCCTTGTGTTCCTAAAATGTATTCGTGTTTTTCTTTCGGTAAGATTTTCGGAACAGGTTCATAACTGTACACTTTTTCAACTGTCGTGTATCCTCCGAAGGCTAAAGGTTCTGTCGGATAAGCGGATTGATAATGATCGAAGTAGCAGTGACTGCCGGGCGTCATCACTGCATAGTGTCCTGCAAGCGCCGCATCCAGCCCGCCTTGTTCTCCGCGCCACGACATTACAGCAGCACCTTTAGCTAGACCACCGTCCAGAATTTCATCCCAACCAATCGCGCGCTTTCCTTTGCTTTGTAAATAATTGACAATGCGTTGCACGAACCAACTTTGCAAACCGTTTTCATCTTTAAGCTGATGTTGTTTGATCAGCGATTGACAATACGTAGAATTTTTCCAACGTACTTTGGGAGCTTCATCACCGCCAATGTGAATGTATTTTCCGGGAAACAACTTGCACACTTCATCCAATACATCTTGTAAAAATGAAAACGTCTTTTCTGAAGGGCACAACACATCATCAAAAACTCCCCAGGTGCGCTGTACTTCAAATGGTCCCGGTGTGCAGGCCAATTCGGGATAAGCAGCCAACAGGGCTGAAACGTGGCCGGGCATTTCAATCTCGGGAACAATAGTGATGTGCAATGAATCGGCATAACGCACAATTTCGCGAATATCATTTTGGGTGTAAAAACCTCCGTAACGTGAGGTGTCATACACATCAGGCGATTCCGTGTAATGTCCTTTCAGTGTGCCGTTTCTGTAAGCGCCAACAGAAGTGAGTCGCGGCCACTTTTTAATCTCAATTCTCCAACCTTGATCATCGGTGAGGTGCCAGTGAAATACATTCATCTTATAGCGAGCCATCCACGACAAATAGTTTTTCACGTCTTGTTTCCCGAAAAAATGTCGAACAACGTCGAGATGCATGCCCCGCCACGGGAAGCGCGGGTGATCCATGATATTCGTAACCGGAATAAGGATTTTTGAATTCTCCTTTCGAATTAATTGTAACAGGGATTGAATGGCGTAAAAATGTCCGGCAAAATTTCCTCTGATTTCAATTTCGTTGTTACGAACAAATAATTGATAACCGTTATCGGGAATGGTAATGCTGTAATCAGTAACGAAACGAATAACATTTTCCGGTTTCCTTTTTTTTGTTGCTTTAAGTGTGAGTCCTGTTTCGCGTTGTATCTGTTTTTGCAAATGCGAAATATCCTTCTTTGAAGTTTTTTTGTCGTAAACAATAACGGTAGCAGGTGAAAGTTCAAATGTAGTTTGCTGTACTACCATCAAGTTGGGCTGCGGAATGATCACCACGTTAGCGTTCTGAGCAACACAATAATGCGGGAGTAAAGTGAGCAGCGCGCATGTGAACAACAAGAATCGAATCATACTAATCGATATTTTCAAATGGTTCTACCAATAATCCTTCCACATTGGTTCTCACTTCCAGTTCTTCATTTTCAAATTTGAACAGAATGGCATCGTTGCGATACCGGTTGTTTTTTTCTTTCACCAACCCAACGGACGTCGTTACTTTACCAATGGCAGGTTCCCACAAACCGTTATCATTCATGTGTTCTGTGCGCTGATCAATTTTTCCTCCGAATTCGTGGAGTAAAAGCAATTTTCTTTTTTCGGCATCAAAATCAAAATCAACGTGCATGGCTCCTTCTACATCTTCGGAAGCGAAGAGCACCATTCGAATACCATCTTCGAAATGCAATTCAATACGATCAACAAAGTACGACTTTCATATCTTTCATAAGAGATTGGCCGTATGTCCGAATTTCGCTAATTATTTTAATTGCCTTAATACCGCGGCGGGTAATGGTATATTCAACTTTAGGCGGAACGGTCGGGAAAATTTTACGTTTCACAAAACCATCAGCTTCCAACTCTCGTAATTGAGACGCTAACATTTTGTCCGTTATCCGGGGAATAGATTTTTTAAGTTCAGAATAACGTAATGTGGTTTCCTGTAGTCGCCACAGAATGGCCATTTTCCATGTTCCGCCAATGCGATCAATTGCAAATTCTGCAGGATGATAATAAACCTTGTTGTTGTAAATGAATTCCGGCATTGCTTTAATACTTTCTCAAAGGAAAGTAAAATACATTTAGGAAAGTAACTTGTGTAAGAATTAAGTTCTACTCATCTTGCGCTTGATTATGAAAATTGCAATTATTGGAACAGGGAATGTAGGTGGTGCATTAGCCACGAAATGGGTGCATAAAGGGCACGAGATTGTTTTAGGTGTTCGTGATCAACAGTCGTTTAAAGGGAAAGAGTTACTGCAGAACCCGAATACAAAGTTGATGAGTATTGTGGACGCTGTGCAACAAGCTGATGTTATTTTAATGGCAACACCGGCAATGATGGCAGTTGAAGTGACGCAATCGCTTGGTGATACAACCGGCAAAGTAATTATTGATGCAGCGAACATCGTGATGGGACGCGGGCCTCAAGGATTTACGAATGTAAGCGATGCTATATTGGCTAATACCGCGACACGTGATGTTGTCAAATGCTTCAACACCACAGGGTTTAACAATATGCAAAATCCGACGTACGGGGATACGGCTATTGATTTATTTGTTGCGGGCGATTCTGACCGGGGTAAAGCTATTGCGCAACAGTTAGCGCTGGATGCAGGATTTGCAGCTTGTTATGATATTGGCGGTAATGATAAGTTCGCACTGATGGAACAGTTTGCGTTCTTCTGGATTAATCTCGCCATGTTTAAAGGACAGGGCAGAGAGATTGGCTTTAAGTTGTTGAAACGATAGTACAACTTAAGTCTTCTGGTGTTTCTTTTTCGCTGCAGGAAATAGAACATTATTCAGAATTAAACGATAACCGGCCGAGTTTGGAAACAAAGACAAATCAGTTGGAGGTTCTTCCACGCGGTGTTGATAATCTTCCGGATCGTGTCCGCCATAAAATGTCCATAAACCTTTACCTGCATCACCATGAATGTAGCGGGCTTCGTTGATGGCTTTGTTTTCCCCCAGAATGAGCACGCCTGGTTTAATTTTCGATTTATCAAACCCTGTTGTTTGTCCCCAAAAACCTTTAATCAGGTTGCTGTGGTTTTGACATAACATCGTCGGAATAGGATCCCACTTCGCAGAAAAATCGAATAACGAGAAGTAATCGTTTTTTTCGTTAACTCCTTTCATACCTCGTGTAAAGTACGTGTCAATGTCAGAGAACTCGTATTCACGAGGATTTGTCTTCAACGTGAAATTGGTAAAGCAAAATGTTTTCGAATAATCAATTTTACTGTTCATAGCAGGATCGGCCGGGTCGCCATCAAACATGCTTTCACAAATATCAATTCCTTCAGCTGCTAAAGCAATGTCATACGAATCTGCAGCAGAACACATGGCAAACAAAAATCCGCCGCCAACAACATACTCTTTTATTTTTTTTGCAACCGCTAATTTCAGTTGTGAAACTTTCGTGAATCCTAAACGATTTGAGGCAGCTTCATTATTCGCAACTTCTTCGCGATACCAGGGTGCGTTTGCATATTGCGCCCAAAAGCGTCCGTATTGTCCGGTAAAATCTTCGTGATGCAGGTGCAGCCAATCGTACAAAACAAGTTTGTTCGAAATCACTTCATCATCATAAATCTTATCGTATGGGATTTCTGCATACGTCAACACCAGCGTTACCGCATCGTCCCAGGGTTGTTTGCCTTTTGGTGTGTACACCGCAATTTTAGGCGCTTTTTCCAACTTCACTGCTTCCATATTCACTTCGGGATTTGCAATTTCCGAAAGTATCATGGTGGCTTGCGCATCGGGAATTACTTCAAATGTTACTCCGCGAAGTTTACATTCTGTTTCAAACGATTTGTCGTAACGAAACATAAAACTTCCGTTACGATAGTTCAACAACCACTGCACTTCCAAGCCTTTCGCAATAACCCAGTAAGCAATCCCGTATGATTTGAGGTGATCTTTTTGTGTCAGATCCATAGGAATCAACATGGACGCAGCGTGCGCCTGTATCACAAATAGAAAAGCAAGTAGTGTTATTCCGCACTTTTTCATCATCACTATAAAGTTACAAAAACTGTGCAGAACAGATTGTTAGAACGGATCTTCTTCGATATCGTTGAGTTTAGAGCCGCGAATAATACTTCCTCCGCCCGGGTTAAAGTCGGTAGAAGGTGTAATTCCCGCAGTCGGATCGTAAGTAACACCACCGGAGAATCCGGAGTTGAAGCCGCCGTCCAAATCCGAGAATTTGGCGAGTTGGTTGATGAAACGCAAGTTCACAGAACCTACTGCACCGTTACGGTGTTTCGCAATGATAATTTCTGCAACACCTTGTGTAGAGTTACCTTCTGCATCTTGCGTAAATCCGTAGTATTCCGGACGGTGAATGAACAATACCATATCCGCATCTTGCTCAATCGCGCCCGATTCACGTAAGTCGGATAATTGCGGACGACGATCACCACCGCGTGTTTCAACCGCACGACTTAACTGCGACAACGCAATGATCGGAACGTTCAATTCTTTAGCGATACTCTTCAATGATCGGGAAATAGTAGAAATTTCCTGTTCACGGTTTCCGCGGTTATCACCACCCGTAGTCATCAGTTGAAGATAATCGACGATGATCAATTGAATGTCGTGCTGCGCTTTTAAACGTCGGCACTTCGCTCGCATTTCAAAAATGGAAAGGGCAGGAGTATCATCAATGAAAATAGGTGCTTCGGAAAGCTTACCAATCTTCACGTGTAGTTGTTGGTATTCGTGATCTTCAAGTTGCCCTTTCTTCAATTTCTCTGCAGAAAGTTCCGATTCACTTGCAATCAAACGTTGCACCAATTGTACGGAGGCCATTTCCAGCGAGAACAACGCAATCGGGCGACTGAATTCTACAGCAGCATTACGCGCAAGTGATAACACGAATGCGGTTTTACCCATTGCAGGACGCGCAGCAAGAATTACCAAATCTGAATTTTGCCAGCCGGAAGTCATTCGGTCGAGATCTGTAAATCCGCTAGGAACACCGGTTACGCCGGTTTTTTGATTTCGTGCAGTTTCAATTTGTTCCATCGCCTGGTTGATCAGAGAACTCATCTTATCGTAGTTCTTTCTGATGTTACCTTCCACAACGGAGAACAAATTGCGTTCAGCTTTATCCAACAAATCAAATACATCCGCTGTGTCTTCGTATGCTTCACGAATTGTTTCGCTGGAGATTTGAATCAACTCGCGTTGAATATATTTCTGAGAAATAATTCGGGCATGAAATTCAACGTTAGCAGCAGATGCAACGCGATTGGTAAGCTGTGAAATGTAATACGCACCGCCTACAATTTCCAACTCGCCGGTACGTTTTAATTCCTGCGTTACGGTCAAAATATCAATAGGTTCCGAACGTTGAAATAAGTTTTGAATCGCGTTGAAAATTCTGCCGTGTGCTTCTTTGTAAAAACTTTTGTGCGTGAGAATATCCACCACAGCCGTCAATGCATCTTTTTCGAGCATCAACGCACCCAACACGGCCTCTTCCAATTCCACGGCCGGAGGCGGCAACTTACCAATTTCGTAAAGTTGCTGACTTACCTGCGCCAATTGCAGCGGTTTGCGGGTTGACGTTCTTTTCTCTTCTGTGCTCATGCCGGTTTTTACAAGGGGATCAAAAGTAGGAAAATATGCGCCCCCGATGCACGAATTAGTTATCCATACTAATTAACGAGCTATTAACAGGAAATGTTAGCTTTTTCCGATGGAAGTTTTGAACAAAATCCGCATTCTGATGGAAATCAGGTTGCTGCATTCGGTAAGTGGTTTCCGTTATCTTTGTGCCTCTACTATGGAATCGATTCAGTTAGGCGATAAAACCTTCATCCCTTATTTACAGGACGATGTGATACACGAAGCGGTGCAGCGTATTGCGCATCGTATTAACGAAGATTATGCCGGCAAAAAGCCGTTGTTTCTTGTGGTGTTAAACGGCGCATTTTTATTTGCGGCCGATTTGATGCGTTGCATTAACTGCGATTGTAAAGTGTCGTTTGTGAAGTTGGCGTCGTACGAAGGAACATCCAGCACGGGTCAAATGAAACAATTGATCGGACTGAACGAAGATTTGAAAGGTCGCGATATTATCGTTGTAGAGGATATTGTGGATTCGGGAAATACTATTGTACATCTGGATCATTTGTTACACGAAGCGCAAGCAAACAGCGTTGCTTATGCAGCATTGTTATTCAAACCTAAAGCGTATTCCAAGGATATTCGCATTCAATATGTCGGGATGGAAATTCCAAATGATTTTATTGTGGGTTACGGACTTGACTACGATGGGATGGGTCGTAATCTGAAAGATATCTGGGTTATTAAATCATAAAAATTGTACACATGCTCAACATCGTGTTGTTTGGCCCTCCGGGCGCAGGAAAAGGAACACAGTCAGAAAAATTGATTGCTGAATATCATTTGGTGCATTTATCTACCGGTGATATTTTCCGCGCGAATATTAAAGGTGAAACCGAACTTGGCAAACTTGCTAAGAGTTATATGGATAAAGGTGAATTGGTGCCGGATCAGGTAACGATTCAGATGTTGGAATTGGAAGTTGTGAAACACAGCGGTCCTAAAGGTTTTATTTTCGACGGATTTCCAAGAACCACTGCTCAGGCACAAGCTTTGGACGCGTTTCTGGCAAGTCGTAATACCGGAATTTCTTGCATGTTGGCGTTGGAAGTAGATGAAGAAGAATTGAAGAAGCGATTGTTATTGCGCGGTAAAGATTCCGGTCGTGCAGATGATCAGAATCCGGAAATTATTGCGAATCGTATCGCGGTGTATCAGCGCGATACAGCTCCATTGAAATCTTACTACGAGCAACAAGGCAAGTACCGGGGCGTGCAAGGCGTTGGAAGTATTGACGAAATTTTTGCATCGCTCTGCAATCAGATTAACAGCCTCTAATCAACCATGTTGATTTCTATATCGGGCAACCTTCGGGTTGCCTTTTTTATTTCTGTAATTTGATTTGCCGTAAATAAAATTTAGATACGCCTAAAAAAGTATTTATATTTGCCAAATGTTTACGGGCAGATTGATATTGACTTTTTTCCTTTACGTCTCGTGCGTTCACGTATATGCTGCGACTATTTCGGGAATTGTGCAATCGGGTAATGAGCCAGTACCATTCGCGTTAGTTGGTGTTGTTGGAACAAGTGTCGGTGTAACAACTGATGCTTCCGGGAAATTTAGTTTACAATTAGCTCCGGGTAAATACGAATTGCGTTTTCAATGTGTAGGATATTTAACCTTGCAAAAAGCAATCACGGTTACAGATCAAGATCTGACGTTGCAAATAATTCTGGAGCCCGATGGCAAACAATTGAATGAAGTAGTGGTATCTGGAACGATGAGCGATATAGAACGTTTTGATTCACCGGTGTTGGTAGATGTGTACAATCCTACATTTTTGAAACGCAATCCTGTCCCGAATCTTTTCGAGTCGGTGGCAATGATTAACGGTGTGCGTCCTCAAATGAATTGTAACGTATGTAATACGGGCGATATTCATATTAACGGTATGGAAGGTCCGTACACGATGATTCTGATTGATGGAATGCCGATCGTCAGCAGTTTATCCACGGTATACGGATTAATGGGAATTCCAACTTCTCTTATTGAACGAGTGGAGATCATGAAAGGTCCTGCATCTTCATTGTATGGTTCGGAAGCGATGGGTGGCATTATTAATGTCATTACCCGTAATCCGATGAATGCGCCTAAGTTTGGTGCGGATGTCAGTTCTACTTCTTGGGGAGAGGTAAATGCAGATTTCGCCGGAAGTTATCGCCTGGGAAAACGAACGCATGGATTGACAGGTGTCAATTACTTCAATTATTCGTTACCAGTTGATGCGAATAACGATGGTTTTACGGACATGACGTTGCAGAAAAGATTGTCTGCGTTTTCGCGAATCATATTTCTGGACACGCTGAATCGCCAGTCTTCATTGGGTATGCGCTACGTATATGAAGATCGTTGGGGCGGTGAAATGAATTGGAACAATGCGTTTCGTGGTGGTGACAGTATTTATGGTGAAAGTATTTATACCAATCGTGTTGAAGTAATCGGTTCGTGGCAATTGCCGGTAAAAAAAGACATAACACTTCAAACTTCGTACACGTTGCACGATCAAAATTCTGTGTACGGAACTATAGCGTACATTGCTGCACAGCATATCGGATTCGCGCAATTGTTCCATCGTTTTTCAAAAGGGCGCAGCAATTGGTTAGCAGGAACTGCATGGCGTTTAAATCATTATGATGACAATACACCGGCGACTGAATTTATCAATAACAATATTGTCCAGACTCGTCCTGCAATTACTTCTTTGCCGGGCGTGTTTTTGCAAAACGATTGGATGCTCAACGAACGTCATCGATTGTTACTGGGTTACCGAATGGATTATCATCCCATACACGGGCTCATTCATTCGCCACGTATAGCATGGAAATATGCACCACATGAACGATTGATAATGCGATGGAGTAGTGGCACAGGATTTCGCGTAGTGAATTTGTTTACTGAAGATCACGCAGCCTTAACCGGTTCACGTGAAGTGATAATACGTAACGCGCTGAATCCCGAGCGATCAATTAATCTCACCGGAAATTTAACCTGGCGCACCTATCACTCGTCGTGGTTCGGAGGTCTTGAAGTAACTGCATTCTACACTTATTTCTCGAACAAGATTGTAGCAGATTATGATAGCGATCCCGACGCGATTATTTATGATAATCTTCAGGGATATGCAGTGTCTTCAGGCGTTAGCATGAATGCGGATATCACGTTTACCACAGGTACAAAATTCACTTTCGGCGCTTCATATATGGAGGTCTATCGGATGGATCGTGATTCCATGAATCGTTATGAAAAGAATGTTCAGCTATTCGCACCGCGCTGGTCGGCAACAGGAACCTTGTCGCACACCTTTAAAAAACGCACGCAAGTATATTTGACATTTAACACCTACGGC